>NZ_JBSIBZ010000054.1:0-64164 GCF_058245575.1 Streptomyces sp. UF-297
GCCGTCCGCGTACGCTCGCCCCTCCGGCCCTGCCGTCCGCGTACGCTCGCCCCTCCGGCCCTGCCGTCCGCGTACGCCCGCCCCTCCGGCCCGGTCGCCACCTGGCCCGCGCCGATCACTCGTGCTACCAAGAAACATGCCGCAACGGACTTCGTACGACGTGGTCATCGTCGGAGGCGGGCACAACGGCCTGGTCGCCGCCGCCTACCTGGCGCGCGCAGGTCGCCGCGTGCTCGTACTGGAACGCCTCGGCCCCGTCGGCGGCGCCGCCGTCTCCACCCGCGCCTTCGCCGGGCTGGACGCGCGGCTGTCGCGCTACTCCTACCTCGTCAGCCTGCTGCCCGCGAAGATCGTCGAGGAGCTCGGGCTGCGCTTCGCCGTCCGTAAACGCAACGTCTCCTCCTACACCCCCACCGTGCGCGCCGGGCGCGCCACCGGGCTCCTGGTGGGCGGCGACGAGGCGGCCACCCGCCGCTCCTTCGCCGAACTGACCGGAGGAGAGCGGGAGTTCGCGGCCTGGCAGCGGTTCTACGGCATGACCCGCCAGGTCGCCGAGCGCGTCTTCCCCACCCTCACCGAGCCGCTGCCCACCCGCGACGAACTGCGCGCCCGGGTGGCCGACGAGGCGGCCTGGCAGACGCTGTTCGAGCGGCCGCTCGGCGAGAGCGTCGAGGCGGCCTTCGCCGACGACCTCGTACGCGGCGTGGTCCTCACCGACGCGCTCATCGGTACCTTCGCCACCGCCCACGACCCCACGCTCCGGCAGAACCGCTGCTTCCTCTACCACGTCATCGGCGGCGGCACCGGCGACTGGGACGTCCCCGTCGGCGGCATGGGCGCCCTCACCGACGCACTGGCCGGCGCCGCCCGTGCGGCCGGGGCCCGCATCGTCACCGACTGCGAGGTGACGGCGATCGCCACCGACGGCACCGCGGCCGAAGTCACCTGCGAGCAGGGCGTGTTCGGAGCCCGGCACGTGCTGGTGAACGCCGCGCCCACGGAACTCGCGCGGCTGCTGGGGGAGGAGCACACCCCCGTGGAAGGGGCGCAGCTGAAGGTGAACATGCTGCTGACCCGCCTGCCGCGGCTGCGCGATACGCGGGTGGACCCGCGCGCGGCGTTCTCCGGCACCTTCCATGTCGCCGAGGGGTACGAGGAGTTGGAGACCGCCTACCGGCAGGCGGCGGCCGGAACCCTGCCCGCCGCCCCGCCGTCGGAGATCTACTGCCACTCCCTGACCGACCCCTCCATCCTCGGCCCCGACCTGGTCCGCCGCGGCTACCAGACCCTGACCCTGTTCGGCCTGCACACCCCCGCCCGGCTCTTCACCGACGACAACGACGCGGCCCGCCGGGCACTGCTCGCGGCCACCCTGGAGCAGGTGGACGCCCACCTCGCCGAGCCACTGGCCGACTGCCTGGCACGGGACGCGGACGGCAGGCCGTGCATCGAGGCCAAGAGCCCTCTGGACCTGGAGCGCGACCTCAGACTGCCCGGCGGCAACATCTTCCACCGCGAACTGGCCTTCCCCTACGCCCAGGAAGGCGCGGGCCGCTGGGGTGTGGCGACCGCCCACCCCAACGTCCTGCTGTGCGGGGCGGGCGCGGTGCGCGGCGGCGGGGTGAGCGGGGTGCCGGGGCACAATGCGGCGATGGCGGTGCTGGAGGCCTGATTGCTCAGGGCGGGCCTGCCGGCCGGGCCGTGCGTACGCGCCGCCCTACCCCTGCGCCTCGCCCTCGGCCAGCCTCCGGATCGCTCCCAGACGGGCGTCCCAAGCGGCCGCCACCTCCGTCATCCAGCGCGCGGTGGCCGTCAGCCGCCCCGGCTCGACGCGGTAGCGCCGCTCGCGGCCGCTGCGCCAACTGCTGACCAGCCCAGTCCGCTCCAGTACGGACAGGTGCTGGACGATGGCCTGCCGGCTGACCGGCAGGGCCTGGGCAAGCAGGGTCGCGGTGGCCTCGCCGCGGGCGGCGAGGCCGTCCAGGACCCGGCGCCGCATCGGGTCGGCCAGCGCGGCCAGGACCTCGTCGATGCCTGTCTGGTCGAGTTCGCTCATGTCCCGTCGAGGATACGGTCGGGGGTCTGCGGGGCTGTCCGGCGGGTCGGGCCGCTCACCCGGCGGACTGTTCGGCGAGCCGGGCCATCCCCTCCAGGGTCTCCGGCCAGCCGCCCGAGTGGCTCTCGTAGGAGGCGTTCGCGCGGCGCTCCGGCGGGATCGGCACGGTGGCGAAGCCGCTCTCGCAGAACGCGAGGTGGGTGCCGCCGTCCCGCTCGGTGAGGGTGAACTCCACCAGCGTCGCGTTGCTCTCGTCGGCCTCCTGGCCCGGGTAGCCGCTGGCCCACAGGTAGGAGAAGTGGTGGGGCCGGTCCGCCTTCACGATCCTGGTGCGGAAGAGGCCGTACTCGCCGTGGTCCAGGACCATGATCCCGCCCGGCCGCAGATCGATCTCGGCGGGCCCGCCGGGGCTGAACCACTCGCTCACGTGGCCGGGCTCGGTGAGCACCGCCCAGACGCGCTCGATGGGAGCGGCGATGGTCAGCTCGCGCTCGATCCGGTCCGGGGTCGCGTTCTTGTCCGCCGACATGACGGCCTCCAAGGCTCGTAGACGTCGCACGCACCTCACGTGCAAGTCCAGGTTTGCACGTGCATCCGTGACCCGCAAGTGAAGGCTTGCGCGTGGCGGCTCTACGGTCGCGGCCCGGCGCTGCGCACGGAGGAGCGCCCGGCCGCCGCCCGTACGGCCTCGCGCGCCGCCCGCACCGCGCTGTTCACGGAGATCTCGCCGCGCATCCCCGGCGCCGCCACCATGTCGCCCGCCAGGAACACCCCGTCGCCGCGGTCGATCGCGGGGCGGTCCCGCCAGGTCCGGCCGGGCAGGTCCAGCGCCCCGGTCCGGCCGCGCGCGGTCCCGCTCCGCTGCCAGGTCACCCGCTCCCGCCAGCCCGGCACGGTCAGGTCGGCGAAGGCGTCGAGCCGCTGCCGGGCCGCCGCCGTGCTCTCCCCTTCCCGTACGGGCATGTCGAGCTGGAACAGCGACTGCCCCGGCGGCGCGACGGTCGGGTCCTGCGTCGAATAGCTCTCGTGGAAGCCGCCCTCGTCCAGATCGAAGGCGACGAACCGGTCGCGCGCCCCCGCCCGTACGGCCAGATCCAGCAGGACGCAGTGGCCGCTCTCCCAGCGCAGCGAGCCGTCGCCCAGCAGCGCGCGGGCCGAGGACAGCTCGGTCGCCACGATCGTGACGGTGGACGGCAGTTCGGTGATCCGGGACTTCGTCTCGATGCGTACGCCCAGCTGCCGGGCCCGTACCTCCAGCCGGTCCAGCACGCTCTGCCAGCCGCCGACGACCCAGCGCACGGCGGGCGGCTTGGGGGCGAAGACGCGGCGGAACAGGTCCCAGACGAACGCGGCGGACAGGCGCCCGGTGTCCGCGTCGTAGGTGGCGACGGCGATGGCGTTGGCGGCCGCCCGCGCGGCTTCCTCCCCGAAGTGCCGGGAGGCCCAGGTACCGAAGTCCTCGTCCACGGGAGCGGTGCGGCGCCGTCCCGTCGTGGCCATCCGCCAGAAGCCCGCGGGCGCACGCAGGCCGAGCCGGCCCTCCTGCCGGAGTCCGACCCGCCGGGCGTCGCGCAGCGCGGGCCTGCCCAGCTCGCCGACCAGGCCGCGCCGGGCCAGCCAGGTCCAGTGCGGCCCGTCGGCGTAGAAGACGTGCGGCCCCTCGTGGGCCACGTACGGGGCGGCGGTGCCCCGGCTCCGCCCGCCCAGCGTGGCGTGCGCCTCGTGCAGGGTGACGGCCGCGCCCGCCTCCGCGCAGGCGATGGCGGCCACCAGCCCGGCCAGCCCGCCGCCGATCACCGTGATCTCGTTGCCCATCGTGCCCTCCGTGTTCTCCCGTTTCGCCGCGTTCTCTGCGGTCTCCGCGGTCTCCGTGTCGCGTCGGTGGTGCTCTGGCTCTACGGACGGATGGGGCGCGCGGGAATGTGACACCACAGGGGAACGGTCCCGATCGGCACCGGCCACTGCCCGCACCACAGGCAAAAACCTGACGCCACATCAGAAAATCTCTTCCCTCGTAGGCGCCGCTGCGGCATCCTGCGCCCATGCGGACTCAGCTGAGCAGTCAACTCGGGGTCGAACACGCCGTGTTCGGGTTCACGCCGTTCCCCGCGGTGGCCGCGGCGATCAGCAGGGCGGGCGGATTCGGGGTGCTCGGCGCCGTCCGGTACACGGCCGCCGGCGATCTGGCGCGCGACCTGGACTGGATGCAGGAGCACACCGACGGCATGCCGTACGGGCTGGACGTGGTGATGCCCGCCAAGAAGGTCGAGGGCGTCACCGAAGCGGACATCGAGGCGATGATCCCCGAGGGGCACCGCCAGTTCGTACGCGAGACGCTGGCCAAACACGGCGTGCCCGAACTCCCCGAGGGCGAGGCCTGCGGCTGGCGGATCACCGGCTGGATGGAGCAGGTCGCCCGCTCCCAGCTGGACGTGGCCTTCGACTACCCCATCAAACTGCTGGCCAACGCACTCGGCCCGCCACCCGCCGACGTCGTCGCACGCGCCCACGAGCGCGGCATCCTCGTCGCCGCCCTGGCCGGCAGCCCCCGGCACGCCCGCCACCACAAGGACGCCGGCATCGACATCGTCGTCGCCCAGGGGTACGAGGCCGGCGGCCACACCGGCGAGATCGCCACGATGGTGCTCACCCCCGAGGTCGTACGCGCCGTCGACCCACTGCCCGTCCTGGCCGCCGGCGGCATCGGCACCGGCGAACAGATCGCCGCGGGGCTGGCGCTGGGCGCCCAGGGCGTCTGGCTGGGCTCCATCTGGCTCACCACCCTGGAGGCTGAACTCCACTCCCGCAGACTCACCCGGAAACTGCTGGCGGCAGGACCCGGCGACACCGTGCGCTCCCGCGCCCTGACCGGCAAACCCGCCCGCCAGCTGCGCACCGAGTGGACCGACGCCTGGGACGACCCGGCGGGGCCCGGACCGCTGCCCATGCCACTGCAGGGCCTGCTGGTCGCCGAGGCCAACTCCCGTATCCAGAAGTACGAGGTCGAGCCGCTGCTGGGCACCCCCGTCGGCCAGATCGTCGGCCGGATGAACACCGAGCGCAGCGTCCAGGCCGTCTTCGACGACCTCACCCGCGGCTTCGAGCGCGCCGTCGACCGCCTCACCCGCATCGCGGGACGCGCCTGAGACACCCGCCCCCGAGGCCCCGAGGAGGAGCCACGCCATGCCGCAACCCCCCAACGGCTTCTGGGCCCAGGCCGCCGCCGACCCGCAGCGTACGGTCCTGATCGCCCCGGACGGCGAGGAGTGGACCGCGGGCCGGCTGCACGCCGCCTGCAACCGCCTCGTGCACGGACTGCGCGCCGCGGGGCTGCAGCGCGGCGACGCCTTCGCCGTCGTCCTGCCCAACTCGGTGGAGTTCTTCACCGCCCACCTGGCCGCCTCCCAGGCCGGGCTCTACCTCGTCCCCGTCAACCACCACCTGGTCGGCCCGGAGATCGCCTGGATCGTGCGGGACTCCGGCGCCAAGGTGCTCATCACCCACGAACGGTTCGCCGAGGCGGCCCGCGCCGCCGCCGACGAAGCGGGCCTGCCCACCACCCACCGCTACGCGGTCGGACCCGCCGAAGGCTTCCGCCCGTACACCCAACTCCTGGACCAGCAGCCCGAGTCGGCGCCCGCGGACCGCACCCTGGGCTGGGTGATGAACTACACCTCAGGGACCACCGGCCGACCGCGCGGCATCCGCCGGCCACTGACCGGCACACTCCCCGAGGAGACCTACCTGGGCGGCTTCCTCGCCATCTTCGGCATCAAGCCCTTCGACGACAACGTCCACCTGGTCTGCTCGCCGCTCTACCACACCGCCGTACTCCAATTCGCCGCCGCCTCCCTGCACATCGGGCACCGGCTGGTCCTGATGGACAAGTGGACGCCGCAGGAGATGCTGCGCCTGATCGCGACGTACCGCTGCACCCACACCCACATGGTCCCCACCCAGTTCCACCGACTGCTCGCCCTGCCCGAGCAGACCCGCGCCGCATACGACGTCTCCTCCATGCGGCACGCCATCCACGGCGCCGCACCCTGCCCCGAACACGTCAAACGAGCGATGATCGACTGGTGGGGGAACTGCGTGGAGGAGTACTACGCCGCGAGCGAGGGCGGCGGCGCATTCGCCACCGCCGCCGACTGGCTCAAGAAGCCCGGCACGGTCGGCAAAGCCTGGCCCATCAGCGAACTCGCCGTCTTCGACGACGACGGCAACCGCCTTCCCCCGGGCGAAGTCGGCACCGTCTACATGAAAATGACCACCGGCGGCTTCAGCTACCACAAAGACGAATCCAAGACCCGAAAAAACCGCATCGGCGACTTCTTCACCGTCGGCGACCTCGGCCACCTCGACGCGGACGGCTACCTCTTCCTCCACGACCGCAAAATCGACCTCATCATCTCCGGCGGCGTCAATATCTACCCCGCCGAAATAGAATCCGCCCTCCTCTCCCACCCCGCCGTAGCCGACGCCGCGGCCTTCGGCATCCCCCACGACGACTGGGGCGAGGAGATCAAAGCAGTCATCGAACCCGCCGAGGGCCACGACCCGGGCCCCGCCCTGGCCGAAGAAATCCTCACCCACTGCGCGACCCAACTCGCCCCCTACAAGCGTCCCAAGTCCATCGACTTCGTGCCCGCCCTGCCCCGCGACCCCAACGGCAAGCTCTACAAGCGCACCCTGCGCGCACCCTATTGGGAGGGGCGGGAGCGCGCTGTCTGACGCGGGCGGGGGAGCGCGGCCGACGCGCTCCTCGATTACGAGCGGACCTCCATAGGCGTACCTCCCGGCGGAAAACCCGGCCGAGAGAGTTCACACGGGCCACCTCGACCATGCCAATCATGGAATCCGGCCACTGCGGATCGGTGGGACCCCGGATTCGGCCAGCGGCAGCGCCGAGAATTGCTCCGATTTCCGTCGTAGGCTGAAACTCGCCCGTGACGGACAGGAGGCTAGAGGTGGCCGAAACCGTGTTGACCGAGGTGCTGGCCGAGCTGGCCGAGCTCGACGACCCGAAGACACGCAAGGTGAACGAGAAACACGGTGACGATCACGGTGTGAACCTCGGCAAGCTGCGCGCGCTCGCTAAGCGGCTCAAGACGCAGCAGGACCTCGCGCGGCAGCTCTGGGCGACGGACGACACCGCGGCGCGACTCCTCGCACTCCTGATCTGCCGCCCGAAGGCATTCGAGCAAGACGAGCTGGACGCCATGTTGCGCGAGGCACGCACCCCCAAGGTGCACGACTGGCTCGTGAACTATGTCGTGAAGAAGAATCCGCACGCGGAAGAACTGCGCTTGGCCTGGACCGCCGACCCGGATCCCGTGGTCGCGAGTGCCGGCTGGGCGCTGACCACCGAACGCGTGGCGAAGAAGCCCGAGGGCCTCGACCTCGCCGGACTGCTCGACACCATCGAGGCCGAGATGAAAGACGCCCCCGATCGTCTGCAATGGGCGATGAACCACTGCCTGGCTCAGATCGGCATCGAACACGCCGAGTACCGCGCCCGTGCCCTCGACATCGGCGAGCGCCTGGAGGTTCTCAAGGACTACCCGACACCCCCGGGCTGCACGTCTCCGTACGCGCCCGTCTGGATCTCCGAGATGGTGCGACGGCAGCACGACAAGACGGGGGCTTGAGCGGCGGTAGCTCGTCGCCTCGGCAGGCGCTCAGCCTCGATAGGCGGCACCTGCGAGCTGGACGAACGAGCGGATCAACGGATTCGTATCGCCCTCGTTCCATGCCACCACGGCGCGGCTCGGCGGCATGTCGATCAGCGGCACCACCGTGAGCCCCTCCGCCGCCTCATGATCCAGGAGCGTCATGCCGACCGTGCCGTTCCACAGCACGGCTTGCTGGCATTCCACTACGGCACGCACCACAGGACCCTCGCGAGGCTCCCCGCCACTCCAGTACGCCTGCCAGAGGGGGTCGGTGCCCTCAGGGAAGACGAACCAGCGACGGTCCGCCAGGTCTGCCAGCTTCAGGCTGTCGTGGCAGGCCAGCGGATCATCGGCGCGCAGTAGCGCGCCCACCGGGTCGGCGCGCAGCTCCCGCACGGTCAGACCGGTCTCGTCGAACGGCGCACGGGACAAGGCGACATCGACCAGTCCGGCGTGCAGCCCACAGGTGGGATCGGTCAGACCGGTCTCGCGGATGTGCACCTCAACGCCCGGGTGCCGCCTACGGTAGGCGCCCGCCAGCCGGATCGCGGCCGGGTCGGTGCTGTCCCCCAGGATGCCGACGGTGATGCTCGTGGCACCGGCCGCCGCGGCCACGCGTACCCGTACCCGGTCCGCGTGGTCGAGCAGGGCGCGCGCCTCGTCGAGCAGCACCGCCCCCACCGGCGTGAGCGCGACACCCGTGGACGACCGGTCGAACAGCGCGGCGCCGACCTCGTTCTCCAACTGCTTGATCGCCCGGCTCAGTGGCGGCTGACTCATATGTAGCCGGGCGGCGGCCCGGCCGAAGTGGAGTTCCTCGGCGACCGCCACGAAATAGCGCATCGTGCGTAGCTCCATGCTGCGACGATACCCGCGCGGTATCGGCGTCACAGAAGGGGTCTTGGACGGCCGCAGTGCCCTGGCAGTGGAATCGCAGCATGACCGACGAACCGAAAACCAGTGAGCCGATCGCCGCCCCCGCCGTATCGGTGGTCGGCCCGGGCGACGGCGAGACGATCGTCCTGGGCACCACGCGACTGCGCGTCCTCGAAGACGGCAGCACCACCGGGCACCGCCTCGGAATCGCCGAGTCCGCCATCGAGCCCGCCATCGAGCCCGCCACCGACTTCGGCTGAAGGCCGGGAGGACGACACCGCCCGGCTGTCCGTACCGCCGCATCCGTCTCGGCCGAGGGCCCCGATGGAGCCCCCTACAACTCATCACCATGGACGGGAATCTTGAACGTCGCCTATTGGATCGTTGCCGGCCCGCTTGCCCTCTTCTACCTCTACGGGGGCGGAGTGAAGGTGGTCCGGAGCCGCGAGCAGCTCAGGCCGATGATGGCCTGGGTGGACAGCACCCCACTGCCGGCCATCAGGGCCATCGGGGCGATCGAAGTGCTCGGCGCGATCGGGCTGATCCTCCCGCCGCTGACCTGCCTCGCGCCCTGGCTGGCCCTGGCCGCGGCCGTCGGCTTCGTGCTCCTGCAGATCGGCGCGACCAAGGTCCACCTGAGCCGTGGAGACCGCCACATCGCCCTCAACATCACGCTCATGGTCGCGGCGGCCGTGACCGTCTGGCTGGCGACGACATGGCTGTGACGTGAGGCAGGTCTACGACGGCGTGAGGCAGGGCTACGACCCATGAGGTCGAACTCGCGCAGACGGGGCGCCGGGTGGGGACGGCGCCGTGTGACGTGCGGTGGGCAAGGGGCAGCAGCTCGCCGTTCACGGCTCCGGCGGCGGGGCCGACAGCCAGGTGGTGCCCTTGACCACGGCGGAGGCGGGCCCCAGGATCACGCCATGACGGGAGTACGGGGCAGTACGGTCGACGGGATCCTGCGACGGAGCGCGAGCCGGACGCCCGGTGGGCGGGCCGTCGACTTCGGTGAGCGATCCTGGACGTACCGGGAGTTGGACGAGGCGGTGACCGAGGCCGCCGCGCACCTGCTGGACGGCGGGCTGCGGGCCGGGGACCGGGTCGCGACGTACGGGCACAACTCCGACGCGTATCTGATCGCCTTTCTGGCGTGCTCGCGCGCGGGGCTGGTGCACGTACCCGTCAACCACCACCTCACCGGCGACGACCTGCGCTACATCCTCGAACAGTCCGGCAGCTCGCTGGTCCTCGCCGACCCCCAACTGGCCCACCACATACCGCAGTCCGTACGCACCGAACCACTGCGCGATGCCGCCGACGCGCTACTGGAGCGGGCGCGCGGGCGCCGCCCGGGCGCGGCGAACCTCTGCGCCGACGCACGCGACGACATCGAGGTGGTCCAACTCCTCTACACCTCGGGCACCACGGCACTGCCCAAAGGCGCGATGATGACCCACCGCGCGCTGATCCACGAGTACGCCAGCGCCATCGCCGCCCTGGACCTGAAGGCCACCGACCGTCCGGTGCACGCCCTGCCGCTGTACCACTCCGCGCAGATGCACGTCTTCCTCCTTCCCTATCTCGCGGTCGGCGCGCACAGCACCATCCTGGACGGCCCGGACCCGGACCGGATCTTCGAGCTGGTCGAGGCGGGCCGGGCGGACAGCCTCTTCGCGCCGCCGACCGTGTGGATCGCGCTGTCCCGGCGCCCCGGATTCGCCTCCCACGACCTGAGCGGGCTGCGCAAGGCCTACTACGGCGCCTCGATCATGCCGGTGCCGGTCCTGGAGCGGCTGCGCGCCCGGCTGCCCCAACTGGCCTTCTACAACTGCTTCGGCCAGAGCGAGATCGGGCCGCTGGCCACCGTTCTGGGCCCGGACGAACACGCCGGGCGGATGGAGTCGTGCGGGCGGACCGTGCTGTTCGTAGAGGCCCGGGTGGTGGACGAGAAGGGCGCCGATGTGCCCGACGGGACCACGGGCGAGATTGTCTACCGTTCGCCACAACTGTGCGAGGGCTACTGGGACAAGCCGCAGGAGAGCGCCGAGGCCTTCCGCGACGGCTGGTTCCGCTCGGGCGATCTGGCCGTACGCGACGCCGAGGGCTACTTCACCATCGTCGACCGGGTCAAGGACGTCATCAACTCCGGCGGGGTGCTGGTGGCTTCGCGGCAGGTCGAGGACGTGCTGTACGAGCACCCCGAGGTGGCGGAGGTCGCCGTGATCGGCCTGCCGGACGAGCGCTGGATCGAAGCGGTGACCGCCGTAGTGGTACCACGCGGCGCGCTGCCCGAGCCCGGACCACAAGAGCAGCAACTCGCAGCCGAACTGATCGCCACCGCACGGGAACGACTGGCCCACTTCAAGGCGCCCAAGCGAGTGGTATTCGTGCCGGACCTACCACGCAACGCGAGCGGAAAGATCCTCAAGCGGCTGCTGCGGGATGGTCTGGGCGGGGGAGTGGGCGGGGCCTGAATCGGGGTGATGCCTGACGCAGTCCGGGTCCGGCCTGGCACCGGGCCGTGCCCACTGGCACAGGCGAGCGCTGCCACCACCGCACAACGGCCCACCTCACCAGCACGATTGTCCCGGTCGGCGACAGCGCCAAGACGTCGCCGAGACGTCCAGACCGGCCGTCGGCGCAGATGGCCCTGACCTGTGCGGACACCCCCTGCCGTGCCTGGCCCCGGGCGTCGTGGAGGGCGATTGTCAGTGCCCCCTGCCATGCTGAGAAGTGCCCAGGAAACACGGCTCGTCCACCCTTGGACGGGGGTTCTTCCCGCACCCGCGAGGCCATGGGGAGGGCCGGCGGCACCACGACCATGCGGCACACGACACTCCCGCAAAGGATCTTCGATGCTCACCACCGACTTCGTACCCGGCGCCCCGAACTGGCTCGACCTGGGGACCCCCGACACCGACGCCGCCGTCGCCTTCTACGGATCCGTCTTCGGCTGGGAGTTCCAGTCGGCAGGCCCCGACGCCGGGGGCTACGGCTTCCTCAACCTCGACGGCAAGATGATCGCGGGCATCGGCCCGCTCACCGAGGAGGGCGCGAGCTCCGCCTGGACGCTGTACTTCCACACTCCCGACGCGGACGCGGTCGCCAAGGCGGTGGAGCAGGCGGGCGGTACGGTCCGCGTGCCGCCGGGGGATGTCTTCACCGAGGGGCGGATGGCCCAGTTCACCGACCCCACCGGCGGGAAGTTCGGCGTCTGGCAGCCGCGTGACACCTCCGGCGTCCAGATCGTCAACGCCCCCAACGCCCTCTTCTGGATCGAGCTCTACACCACTGACGCCGCCGCTGCGAAGGACTTCTACGCCCGCGTACTGTCCTGGAAGCTCCAGGAGATGCCCATGGGGGAGGGCATCACCTACACCATCATCACCCCGGCCGACGGCAAGCAGGACTCCGAGCAGGGCGGCATCATGCAGCTCCAGCAGGACAACCTGGACGCCGGTTCGACGTCGGAGTGGCACCCGTACTTCGCGGTGAGCGACTGCGACGCCACCTTCGCCAAGGCCACCGAGAGCGGAGGCACGGCCCTCATCCCGCCGGTAGACGCCGAGGGCATCGGCCGCCTGGCCATGCTCCTGGACCCGTTCGGCGCCCCATTCGCCGTCATCACACCGCCGTGCCCGGAAGTGGGCTGACCGCCGGCAGTCTGAGCTTCGGCGGGCTGACCGCCGTCGGCGTCAGGGCCGTCGGGCTGATGGGCCTTGCCTCAGTGGCTCTTGTTCCGACGGTCTTCGTCCCGTCCTGCGGGCGCTCAGTCCGTGGGGCGGGCGTCGATGATGCGTTTGAGTTTGCCTACGGAGCGTTCCAGGGTTTCCGGGGCGACGATTTCGACGGCTACTGAGACGCCGATGCTGTCCTTGATGGCGCGGGCGATGTGGTCGATGGCTGCTGTGCGGGTTTCGGGGGGTGTGTCCGCTCGTGCTTCGGCTCGTACGGTGAGGTGGTCCATGCGGCCTTCGCGGGTCAGGCGAAGTTGGAAGTGCGGTGCGATGCCTGGGGTGCGGAGGACGATTTCCTCTACCTGGGAGGGGAAGAGGTTCACGCCGCGCAGGATGATCATGTCGTCGCTGCGGCCGGTGATGCGTTCCATGCGGCGGAAGGCGGGGCGTGCGGTTCCCGGCAGCAGGCGGGTCAGGTCGCGGGTGCGGTAGCGGATGACGGGCATGGCCTGCTTGGTGAGGGAGGTGAACACCAGCTCGCCGTGTTCGCCGTCGGGCAGCACCTCGCCGGTGAGGGGGTCGACCACCTCCGGGAAGAAGTGGTCCTCCCATACGTGCAGGCCGTCCTTCGTTTCCACGCACTCCTGCGCGACGCCGGGGCCGATCACTTCCGAGAGGCCGTATATGTCCACGGCGTCCAGGGCGAAGCGTTCCTCGATCTCGCGGCGCATCTCCTGGGTCCAGGGCTCGGCGCCGAAGATGCCGACCTTGAGCGAGGTGGTGCGCGGGTCGATGCCCTGCCGCTCGAACTCGTCCAGGAGAGTGAGGAGATAGGAGGGCGTCACCATGATGACCTCGGGGCGGAAGTCCTGGATGATCTGCACCTGCCGGGCGGTCATGCCGCCGGAGGCCGGGATGACCGTGCAGCCGAGCCGCTCCGCGCCGTAGTGGGCCCCGAGGCCCCCGGTGAACAGCCCGTATCCGTATGCCACATGGACCTTGTGGCCGGGGCGTCCGCCGGCGGCCCGGATCGAGCGGGCCATCACCTCGGCCCAGGTCGACAGGTCGCGCTCGGTGTAGCCGACGACGGTGGGGCGCCCCGTGGTCCCGCTGGAGGCGTGGATCCGCCGCACCTCGTTCTGCGGCACGGCGAACATCCCGAACGGGTAGTTGGCGCGCAGGTCGTCCTTCACCGTGAAGGGGAAGCGCGCCAGGTCGGCCAGCGACCGGCAGTCCTGCGGCCGTACCCCTGCGGCGTCGAAGGCCGTACGGTAGAAGGGGACGTTGGTGTAGGCGTGCTCCAATGAGGCGCGCAGCCGCTCGAGTTGCAGCGCGCGCAGCTCATCGACGCTGAGCCGTTCCGCGGCGTCGAAGGTATCCGGCATGCAGAGTCACCGCCCCGTTCCCAACCGATCATTCGGTAGCTGAGTGCTGGACCAAACAATCAGCGAGCGGCGAACACGTCAAGGGGCCTGGCCGGGAGTGCGTTGGGTACTTACGTGCACATGAGCGAAGATCGGTTTGAGAGCGCTGAGCGCACTGACATGACCCGGAGTGCTGCGTCGGGCGAGGGTCGCGTGGTTCATGAGGTGCACGTCAACGGAGTTCGCCTCGCTTACCGCACCTGGGGCGCTGCCGACGCGCCGCCTGTTCTGCTGCTGCACTGTCTTGGCGCGGATGGGGAGGACTGGCGCGGCGTGGTCGGCCAACTCGCCGCCACACACCGGGTGTACGCGCTGGACCAGCGTGGCCACGGCCTCAGCGACCAGCCGGGGGAGTACTCCTTCGAGAGCTGGCGGGATGATGCCATCGGCTTCCTGGAGGCGCTCGGCCTGGAGCGCGTGACCGTCATTGCCCATTCCCTGGGCGCGATGACCGCGCTGCTGCTGGCCTCTCATCGCCCCGGCTTGGTGGAGCGGCTTGTACTGGAGGAGATGGCGCCGCCGCGTGTGGGCGCCCCGCGGCAGGCCGCGCCCGAGCCGCCGCCCGGTCCTCTCGGCTTCGACTGGCGTGCCAAGCTTGCCGTCGTTGCCCAGCGCAACGATCCGGATCCTGCGTGGTGGTCCGCTCTGTCCGCGATCACCGCTCCGACGTTGGTCATCGGTGGTGGGCCCACGAGCCACATCCCCCAGCCGGATCTCGCCGAAGTGGCCACTGTGATCCCCGACTGCACCCTTCTCACCATTGACGGCGCCGGCCACCTTGTCCACGAGGAGCGTCCTCACGAATTCCTTGATGCCGTACGGACGTTCCTCAACGCTCGTTCGTAGGGGCTGGTCCGGTCGCGGGTGCTGCTGCCGGGCCCCCGCCCGATCACGGATCGGGCGGGGGCCGTCTTGTCCTGCGGCGGGCGACTGAGTGCTCGGCTGGAAGTGGGGGAGTTTTCTCTGCGGGCGCGTTGTGGCCGGTCGCGCAGTCCCCCGCGCCCCTTTGGGGCACGGTCGCGTCGCGCTGGGCTTCGGTGGGGCCGCTGAGGAGGTGGGGTGTCCCCGGGAACACCGTGCCAGGGCACGGGATCCCCCTTTCGCGGTCGTACGCTGCTGGGCTTGGCTCAGACCGTGCGAAACCGGAGGGTGCTGTGGCGAGCGAAGTGACGGATGCGGTGCTGGACTTCTGTGCGGGGCTCCGGCGGCTCGTACAGGGCTGTGGGGTGCAGCGGTCCGTGCTGGCTCGGGAGCTCCGGCGCGGTGAGGCGGCGGTCGATGAGCTCCTCGACGGGCGGCGCGGCACGTTGCCCCCGCTCGATGACGTCCTCCGGATCATCGCCCACTGCCGGGCGCAGACCGACTGCCGGGCGCGCACCGGTGATTTCCCTCCGCCGGGTCCGCCTCTGGACCCGGCCTGGTGGCGTACGCGGCACGCCGTGGCCGAGAGTGCCGCGGTAACGCAGCGCCGCCACCGTGTGCGGACCGACTTCCCCGGTGCCGTCGAGGTGCTGATCGGCGGGCGGGGCGGATTCGAGGGCGTGGCGTACGAGCTGTTGGAGCCGCTGGAGCTGAGTGGGGGCACGGCGGCGGACCTGCGGGGGCTGCTGGATGGATTCGCGGCCAGGGTGCGGGCGAGCCGCGGCACCACCAGGACCGCGTTGCTCTGCGCCGCTGATGTGGTCGTCCTGGTGACGGCGTTCTGTGAAGCCGTCGCCGGGGCCGGAATCGTTCCGGACTCCGAACTCGGCGCGGGGCAGGGGGACATCATCACCGAGGTCCTCGAAGAACTGGGGCGCATCACGCTCGGGTCGGTCCGGGTCCGGGACGCCGCGGAACTCCGTGCGGAGGTCGTCGCCGCCTACGAGGCCGCGGCGGAGATCGTGCACGGTCTGGGGGACCCCCACGGGCACCGCCCGCGTGATCTTGTCGAGCATGCGATGCGCCGGTACGAGGCCCTGCTCGCCGACGTCACCTCCGATTGCCCCGAACTCCGGCTCACCTCCGGGGCGTACGGCACGGATGGGCAGCCGCCCGAGGCGGCGGAATGTTCTGGACTGCGCAGATTCGGGCTGCTGTTGGGGGAGTTCGCCGATCGGGGCCCTGTCCGCCCTATGGCTGCCGCGGGTTATGTGAATCCGGGCTTCCGGGTTGCCGGGCATCCGGTGGGCCGGGAGCTGTCGAGCGACGCCTGGTGGGAGCGGCAGCCGCTGCGTGCGGACATCGACGAGTTCCTCGCGGCGCACCTGCTGACGGACCAGGCCACGCGCTCCCCGCTCCTGGTGTACGGCCACCCCGGCTCCGGCAAGTCCCTGCTGGCCGGGCTGATCGAGGCCCGCCTCCCGGAGGGTGAGTTCTTCTGCCTGCGCGTCGATCTGCGGCGCGTACCGGCGGGCCTGGACGTACAGGAGCAGCTGGAAGCGGCACTCCGCCGGTCGACCGGGCGTCGTAGCGCATGGCCGGACGCCTTCGACCCGGCATCCGAAGCCGTCCGCGTTGTGATCCTGGACGGCTTCGACGCGCTCCTCCCGGTCGGACCCGGTCGCCCCGACACGGCAGAACGGTGGTCCTGCCTCACGGACGTCGAACGCTTCCAGCGCGGCGAGACCGAGGCGGGCCGCCCCACCGCCGTCATCGTCACCAGCCGCACGGTCGTCGCCGACCAGGTCCTGACGCCGGCGTCGAGCACGGCCCTCCGCCTGGAGCCCAGCGGCCGCCCGTGTTCAGCCAGCAGTCCCGAAGAGGCAATCCCATTTGCCTAAAGGCTTTAGGTGAATGCATAATCGACTCAGCTGAAAGGGAGGACGATTATGGTGCGCGTAGGGCTGACCGCGGAGCGCCTGGCGCAGGCGGGGGCGGAGCTGGCGGATGAGGTCGGCTTCGCGCAGGTGACCGTCTCGGAGCTGGCGAGGCGCTTCGGCGTGAAGGTCGCGAGTCTGTACTCGCATGTGAAGAACTCGCGGGACCTGAAGGTCAAGATCGCCCTGCTCGCCCTGGAGGAGCTGGCCGACCGGGGCGCGGCCGCGCTGGCCGGGCGGGCCGGCAAGGACGCCCTCGCCGCCTTGGCCAACGTCTACCGCGACTACGCCCGGGAACACCCCGGCCGCTATGCCGCGACCCAGCTGCGGCTCACCCACGAGCAGGCCGTCGCCAGCGCGGGCGTCAGACACGCGCAGATGACGCGGGCGGTCCTGCGCGGCTACGACCTGACGGAGCCGGACCAGACGCATGCGGTACGGCTGCTGGGCAGCACCTTTCACGGCTACGTCAGCCTGGAACTCGGGGGAGCGTTCAGCCACAGCGCACCCGATACGCAGGAGACCTGGACGCGCATCCTGGACGCCCTCGACGCCACGCTGCGGAACTGGCCCGCGTCCTGACGGGCCTGTGTCCTGGCGGGCCCGCGTCCTGACGAGCCCGTGCCCTGACGGGCCTGTGTCCTGACGGGCCTGTGTCCTGACGGATCCGCCTGCTGATGAGCCCGCGTCTTGGCGGGGCGCGTCCTGATAGGCCCGCACCGTCCACCCCTACCCCACACACATTGATCAACAGGTTGAGGCAATGCACACCGAGCACATACACACCGACGACAGCTGGATCACCACGCCCATCACCGCCGATCTCCTGCGCGGCGCCCTTGACGTCGAGCGCACCGAGCACGGCGTACTGCCGCACCGGCTGCCGGCCTGGGCCCGCGCGCAGTACGCCGACGGGCAGCTGGCCATGGCCGAGTCCCAGCCCTCCGGCGTACGACTGGTCTTCCGCACCGGAGCCACCGCCGTCGAGCTCGACGCGCTGCCGACCAAGCGGGTCTACGTGGGCGCCCCGCCCCGCCCGGACGGCGTGTACGACCTGCTCGTCGACGGCCGTCTGGCCGGTCAGGGCAGCGTGGCGGGTGGCAACACCCTGACCATCGACATGAGCGCCGGAAGCGCCGAGCGCAAGCCCGGACAGCCCGGCACCCTCCGCTTCACCGGCCTGCCGGACGGCAACAAGGACGTCGAGATCTGGCTGCCGCACAACGAGATCACCGAACTCGTCGCGCTGCGTACCAACGCCCCTGTCGAGCCCGCGCGGGACCCGGGCCGCAGGGTGTGGCTGCACCACGGCAGCTCGATCAGCCACGGCTCCGACGCCGCCACGCCCACCACCACCTGGCCCGCGCTCGCCGCGTCCCTCGGCGGTGTTGAGCTGATCAACCTGGGCCTGGGCGGCAGCGCGCTGCTCGACCCGTTCACGGCCCGCACCCTGCGCGACACCCCCGCCGACTTGATCAGCGTCAAGATCGGCATCAACCTGGTCAACGCCGACCTGATGCGCCTGCGCGCCTTCACCCCCGCCATGCACGGCTTCCTCGACACCATTCGCGAAGGCCACCCCACCGCACCGCTGCTGGTCGTCTCGCCCATCCTGTGCCCCATCCACGAAGACACCCCCGGCCCGAGCGCCCCGGACTTCAGCAACTTCAGCAACGGACAACTCCGCTTCCGCGCCATGGGCGACCCGGCGGAACGCGCGAGCGGAAAGCTGACCCTGTCCGTCATACGCGACGAACTGTCCCGGATCGTCTCCCAGCGTTCGGCCGACGACCCCAACCTCCACTACCTCGACGGCCGCACCCTCTACGGCGAGTCCGACTTCGCCCAACTCCCGCTCCCCGACGACCTCCACCCGGACTCCGCCACCCACCGCCGCATCGGCGAACGCTTCGCCGAGCAGCTCTTCACCGCCCAGGGCGCCTTCGCGGACCGTATGGAGGGCAGGGACCGCAGCGCCTGAGACCGGTCCGTCGCGCCGCCCACGTCGGCGCGACGGATCTGCGCGGCTCCCTGATCCCCCGCGGCTCCCTGATCCCCCTCCTGGTCCGGCCCGGTGGCAGGGGCGCTGACAGTCAACGGCCGACCGCGAGGGAACCGGGCGTCGGGGCATCGGCGTCACCCCGGGCATGATCGAGAGGCTCGGGTGGAATCACAACGACTGCTATCACCGGGTGCTGCGGCGGCAGTTGCCCGAGGGCGCGAAGCGGGCGTTGGACATGGGGTGCGGCACCGGCGCGTTCGCGCGGGAGCTGGCGCGTCGGGGGATCGAGGTCGATGCGTACGACCGCTCTCCGGAGCAGCTCGCCGTCGCGCGTGCCACCCGGTACGTGAAGGACAGCGACGCCGCGCCCATCCACTACAGGCAGGCGGATCTGCTGGAGAGCGAGCTGCCGGCCGGCCGCTACGACGTGGTGTCGGCGCTCGCGACGGTCCACCATCTGCCCTTCGGCACCGCGGTCGAGAAGATGCGCGACGCGCTGGCTCCGGGCGGAGTGCTGTTGATTCTCGGCCTGTACCGGGACGCGACCGCCGCCGACTACGCCCTGAGCGCGGCGGCGGTCCTGCCCGAATGGGTGATCGGCGGCGGCTTCCGGGTCCGGCGCGCGCTGCGCGACCGCGGCCGCGCCCCCGCCCCGAGCAGTACGGGGCTCCGCGTCGTCCCCGAGCCGTCCGGGCTCCCCGTTCTGGCCGATCCGCGGATGACCCTCGGACAGATCCGGGCCGAATCGGCGATCCTGTTGCCGGGCCGGACCATCCGCCGCCATCTCTTCTGGCGGTATTCCCTGGTGTACCGGAAGCCGGTCGGCTGACCGCAGTTGCTGCCCACCCTGCGGGCAGCCCGTACGAAGGAGAGCAGAGAGTGGGAGTCGGAAGAGTGTCGTCTCTGTGGCGCTGGGCGGGTGCGAGTGCGGCGGCGACCGTACTGGTCGTGGGTGCGGGCGCAGGCGCGAGTGCCGCTGCTGCGGTGCCCGCGGGCGGGCAGGCGTACGTCGCCACCGCCGAGCGCAGTGGCCCGTACGCTCAACTGCGCCCGCTCGCCGAGCTGTCGGCGCGGCGGCTGGCCACCGCGGATCTCGTCGCCGCGGCCAAGTGGGGCACCGGCAGCCCCATCGACGACCCTGCGCGCGAGCGCCAGGTGCTGGAGGCGGTCGCCGAGCAGGCGCGCCGGGTGGGCGCCGACCCGCAGGAGACGGTACGGATCTTCCGGGACCAGATCGAGGCGAACAAGGTGGTCCAGCGCGGCCTGCACCGCCGCTGGGCCGCGGACCCCTCCCAGGCCCCCACCGAGCGCCCCGACCTCACCAAGGTGCGCGAGGAGATCAACCGCGTCAACACCGCACTCGTCGCCGCCATCGCCCGCTCCGCCCCGGCCCGCTCGGCACCGTACTGCCCGCTCGTGGTGACGGGCGCCGCCGCTCACGTACGCCACGAGCAGCACCTGGACCCCCTGCACAGCGTGGCGCTGGCCCGCGCACTGCGATCGGTGTGCGATAGCGGCGAAGGCTGACCCCGGCTCAGGCCTTCGGGGACCCGCTGACCCTCGGCCGACTGCCGACTGCCGACTGCCGACTGCCGACTGCCGACTGCCGACTGCCGACCGGGCCGCGCCGCACGGACCGTTACGCACCCGCTCTGTACCGCTCAGGTCCGCTCTGCCTAGCTGCACCTGTGGGATGTGGAGTCGCGTCGGCCGCTCGGCATCGCGCTCCCGACCCCCGCAGACAAGGTCCTCTCCCTCGCCTTCAGTTCCGACGGCGGCACGCTGTACGCGGCGGGTGACCACGTTCCCTTGCAGAAGTACGTGATCACCTCGTCGAAGGTGGCCGTGGAGGTCTGCCGGCGTGCCGGTGCCGGGCTGTCCCCGCAGGACTGGCGCACGTACGTCCCCGAGCTTCCCTACCGCAAGGTCTGCTGAGACTCCACCCGCACCAGCAGCTTCCTGAAGGTGTTGACGATGAGGGAGGGGAGGCGGGGGGAGTCGGGGGTGTGGAGGGCGAGGTGGGGGAAGTGGGTGAAGAGGGCGGGGAGGGCGGTTTCCGCTTCCAGGCGGGCCAAGGGGGCGCCGAGGCAGTGGTGGATGCCGTGGGCGAAGGTGAGGTGGCGGGTGGGGGTGGTGCGGGTGAGGTCGAAGTGGTCGGCGTCGGGGCCGTGTTGGTGAGGGTCGCGGCCGAAGGCGGTGTAGGCGAGGAGGACGGGGTCGCCGGTGCGGATGGTGTGGCCGGCCAGGGGGATGTCGCAGCGGGCGTAGCGGAAGGGGAAGGTGCCCACCGGTGGGTCCCAGCGCAGGGTTTCCTCGACGGCGCTGGACCAGGGGAGGCGGCCGTCGGTGAGGAGGGCCAGCTGGTCGGGGTGGGAGAGGAGGGCGCGTACGGCGTTGACGAGGAGGCCGACCGTGGTCTCGTGGCCGGCGACGATCATCAGGAGGAGGGTGTCGACGAGTTCCGCGTCGGTGAGGTCGTCGCCTTCGGTGGTCAGGGCGGTGGTGAGGTCGTCGGCCGGGTGGGTGCGGCGCTGTGCGATGAGGGCGGCGAGGGCGGCGCGCAGCTCGCGGTGGACGGCGAGTGTCTCTTCAGGGCTCGCGGCGGTGGCGAACAGGGCGCCGCACAGGTAGCGCAGGCGGGGGCGGTCCGCGTCGGGGACGCCGAACAGCTCGCAGATGACCCTCAGGGGGAGGGGGTGGGCGAAGTGGGCCCGTAGGTCCACGGGTTGGTCGGAAGCGGCGGTCAGGTCAGTCAAAGAGGTCAGGAGTTCGGCGGCCAACTCGGCGATGCGCGGGCGTAGTCGTTCCACGCGGTGGGCGGTGAAGGCCCTGGCGAGCGGGGCGCGCAGGCGGCGGTGGTCGGGGCCGGTGGCCGTGGACATGTTGGCGATGGTGACCAGGGGCGCCAGGGGCCAGGACGGTGGGATCTCGCCGCGCTGCCAGGCCGCCCAGAACCGGATGTCCTTCACGAAGCGCCCGTCGGAGAGCACCGAGCGCCCCGTCTCCTGGTGGGTCACCAGCCAGGCCGCCACACCGCCGGGCAGTCGGACGGGGACCAGCGGCCCGGCCGCGCGCAGTTTCCGGGCGGCTTCGTGCGGGTCGCCGCCGTCGGCGTGGAGGTCGTGCAGGGGGAGGGTGTCCAGGTCCATGCTTCAGTGTGGTGCCGCGCGGCCCTGGGGTGCTACCGCCTTCGCTCAGGGGAGGGCGTCCAGGTCCATGCCTCAGTGTGGTGCCGCGCCGCCCTGGGCCGCCACCGCCTTCGCCCAGCGGTAGTCCGCCTTGCCGCTGGGGGAGCGCTGGATGTGGTCGGTGAAGACGACGGTACGCGGGATCTTGTACCCGGCGAGGCGGGAGCGGCAGTGCGACTGGACCGCGTCCAGGTCCAAGGTGGGTGATCCGGCGCGGAGTTGGACGACGGCGGCGACCCGGTGGCCCCACCGCTCGTCCGGCACCCCGGCCACCAGCGCGTCGTACACGTCCGGGTGCGCCTTGAGGGCCTGCTCGACCTCCTCCGGATAGACCTTCTCGCCACCGGAGTTGATGCACTGCGAGCCCCGGCCCAGGACCGTGACCACGCCCGCCGCGTCGACGGTGGCCATGTCGCCCAGCAGTACCCAGCGCTCGCCGTCCGCCTCGAAGAAGGTCTCGGCGGTCTTGGCGGGGTCGTTGTAGTAGCCCAGCGGTACGTGTCCGCGCTGCGCCAGCCGGCCCACCTCTCCCGGCTTGACCGGGGCGTAGTCGTGGGCCGGATCGACCACCGCGGTACGGGAGTTGACCCGCACCCTGAAGCCCTTGTCCGGGCCGCTGTCGTCGGTCGCGGTGCCGTTGAAGCCGGATTCGGAGGAGCCGAAGTTGTTCAGCAGCAGCACGCCGGGGACCAGTGCGGTGAACTGGTCGCGTACGGTCTGCGAGAGGATCGCGCCGGAGCTGCTGACGCTGAACAGGGACGAGCGGTCGGTGCCGGACAGCGGCCCGGCCAGCGCGTCGGCGAGCGGGCGCAGCATGGCGTCGCCGACCAGCGAGAGGCTGGTCACGCGCTCCCGCTCGACGGTGCGCAGCACCTCCTCGGGCACGTACTTGCGGTGGATGACGACCTTCTGGCCGAAGTGGAAGGCGATGAACGCGGTGAGGGTGGAGGTGCCGTGCATGAGCGGGGGAGTGGGGAAGAAGACCAGGCCCTCGCCGCCCGCCGCGACCCGCTCGGCCAGTTCCTCGGGCCGGGTCACGGGCTCACCGGTGGGCGCTCCGCCGCCCATGCCGGAGAAGAAGAGATCTTCGTGGCGCCACACCACTCCCTTGGGCATGCCGGTGGTGCCGCCGGTGTAGATGATGATGCGGTCGTCGGCGGAGCGCGCGGGGAAGTCTCGGGAGGGTGAGCCGGTCGCCTCGGCTTCGGTGAACGGGACGGTGGTCAGGGGGAGTTCGGGGGCGCCCGGCGGGGGTGTGCCGACGCGGACGAGGTGGCGCAGCTCGGGCGCGTGCGGCAGCGCCCCGGCCACCCGGCCGGTGAACTCCGCCTCGAAGACCAGCGCGGCCAGATCGGCGTCGCGGTATAGGTAGGCCAACTCCTCTTCCACGTAGCGGTAGTTGACGTTGACGGGTACGGCACGGATCTTGAGGCAGGCGTAGACGGTCTGGAGGTACTCCACGCCGTTGTAGAGGTGCAGCCCGACGTGCTCGCCCGGTGCGATGCCGCTTGCGCGTAAGTGGTGGGCGAGGCGGTTGGCTGCCCGGTCCAGCTCCGCGTACGTCAGCCGGCGCTCGGCGCCCGAGCCCGGGTGATCGACGTACACCAGCGCCTCGCGGTCGGGGACCGTATCGACCACCGACTCGAAGAGGTCGGCGAGGTTGTACTCCATGACTCCTCCAAACCGGGCGGGCGGCGTCGGTCTGGCGGTCATTAGAGCGCCGCGGCGCGGAGGTGGGAAGGGCGCGTCACAAGAAATCTGACTGGGAGTCAGAAAACCCTTGAAGTCGGGGTACGCCTACTGCAACCTGTTCTACGTTCTGCAGACGGGCAGCCGGGAGGAAGCCGATGGGCGGGACCGAACACCTGACCGTGGAGCGCGTGGGCGCCACCCTCGTACTCACCCTGAACCGGCCGGAGGCGAAGAACGCGCTCTCCCTGCCGATGCTGGTGGGCCTGTACGACGGCTGGACCGAGGCCGACGAGGACGACGCCATCCGCTCCATCGTGCTCACCGGCGCCGGCGGCGCCTTCTGCGCCGGGATGGACCTCAAGGCCCTGGCGGGCGGCGGCATGGCGGGCGAGCAGTACCGCGACCGGCTGACGGCCGACCCCGACCTGCACTGGAAGGCGATGCTCCGCCACCACCGGCCGCGCAAGCCGGTGATCGCCGCCGTCGAGGGCCACTGCGTGGCGGGCGGCACGGAGATCCTCCAGGGCACCGACATCCGGGTGGCCGGCGCGAGCGCCACCTTCGGGCTCTTCGAGGTACGCCGCGGACTCTTCCCCATCGGCGGCTCCACCGTCCGCCTGCCCCGCCAGATCCCGCACACCCACGCCCTGGAGATGCTGCTCACCGGCCGCCCCTACACCGCGCAGGAGGCCGAGCGGATCGGGCTGATCGGCCGTGTCGTCCCCGACGGGGGCGCGCTCACCGAGGCCCTGGACATCGCCGAGCGGATCAACGCCTGCGGACCGCTGGCCGTCGAGGCGGTCAAGGCGTCGGTGTACGCGACCGCCGCCATGACCGAGACCGAGGGGCTCGCGCACGAACTGGAGCACGGCTGGCCGGTCTTCGCCACCGAAGACGCGAAGGAGGGATCGCGGGCCTTCGCCGAGAAACGCCCGCCCGATTTCCGGCGCGCTTGACCGCGTACCGCCGCGCCCTGACGCGCAGCGCACCCCGCCGCGCCCCGAGGCGTACCGCACACCCCGCCGCGCGAGGTGCCCGGCCCGCGCCCCGCCGTACCCCGCGCCCCGGAACCGCGCCCGGAACCGCCCTCCCCGCCGACGAGCGCGCCCGACAAGGAGACCCGCAGATGTCCGAAGTCCTCAGCGCCCCCCTGGTGGTGGAGTTCCCCTTCACCCGCTCGCTGGGCCCCGTGCAGAGCGCCTTCCTCACCGGCCTGCGCGAGCGCACCGTCCTCGGCGTACGGGCGACCGACGGCCGGGTGGTCGTGCCGCCCACCGAGTACGACCCGGTCACCGCCGAAGAGGTACGCGACCTGGTCGAGGTCGCGTCCACCGGCACCGTCACCACCTGGGCCTGGAACCCCGCGCCCCGTCCGGGCCAGCCGCTGACCACCCCCTTCGCCTGGGTCCTGGTCACCCTCGACGGCGCCGACACGGCACTGCTGCACGCCCTGGACGCACCCGGCCCGCACGACGTACGCACCGGCATGCGGGTCCGTATCCGCTGGGCGGCCGAACGCACCGGCGCCATCACCGACATCGCCTGCTTCGAGCCCCACCAGGGCCCGTCCGGCGGCCGCGGCCGCCCGCACGACGGGCAGTTCGCCGAACCCGTCACCAACATCACCGCCCCGGCCCGCCTGGACTACACCTACGCGCCGGGCCGCGCCCAGACCCGCTACCTCACCGCCCTGGCCGACCACCGCACCATCGGCGAGCGCTGCCCCTCCTGCCGCAAGGTCTACGTCCCGCCCCGCGGTGCCTGCCCCACCTGCGGCGTGGCCACCGCGGAACAGGTCGAGGTCGGCCCGCGCGGCACCGTCACCACCTACTGCATCGTCAACATCAAGGCCAGAAACCTGGATATCGAAGTCCCGTACGTCTACGGCCATATCGCCCTGGACGGCGCCGACCTCGCGCTGCACGGCCGGATCGGCGGCATCCCCTACGACCAGGTGCGGATGGGCCTGCGGGTGGAGCCCGTATGGACCGAGGGCGGGCGCTACCCCGACCACTACCGGCCCACCGGCGAGCCCGACGCCGACTACGACACGTACAAGGAGCTGCTCTAGATGCCGCGCTCAGCCCCTCCCGGACGGGACGTCGCCGTCGTCGCCTTCGCCCAGAGCGCCCACCGGCGGCGCACGGACGAGCTGTCCGAGGTCGAGATGCTGATGCCGGTGTTGCACGACGTGCTGGGCAGCACCGGCCTGACCGCGGGCGCCATCGACTTCACCTGCTCCGGCTCCAGCGACTACCTCGCCGGACGGGCCTTCTCCTTCACCATGGCACTGGACGGGGTGGGAGCCTGGCCGCCGATCTCGGAGTCCCATGTCGAGATGGACGGCGCCTGGGCCCTGTACGAGGCCTGGGTGAAGATCCTCACCGGAGAGGCCGAGACGGCCCTGGTCTACGCCTACGGCAAGTCCTCGCCCGGCTCGCTGCGCGATGTGCTCACCCGGCAGCTCGATCCGTACTACCTCGCCCCGCTGTGGCCCGACGCGATCGCGCTCGCCGCCCTCCAGGCCCAGGCGCTCATCGACGCGGGCGCGACGGACGAGCGGGAGCTGGCCGCGGTGGCCGCCCGCAGCCGCGCCGATGCCGAGGCCAACCCCCATGCACAGCTGCGCGGAGCGCGCCCGCAGGGGGAGTACGCGGTGCAGCCGCTGCGCACCGGCGACTGCCCGCCCGTCGGCGACGGCGCGGCCGCGGTGATCCTCGCCGCCGCGCCCAGGGCCCAGGAGCTGTGCGACCGCCCGGCCTGGATCCGCGGCATGGACCACCGCATCGAGGCCCACGCGCTGGGCGTACGCGACCTCACCGACTCCCCCTCCACCCGGCTGGCCGCGGAGCGGGCCGGGGCCTTCGAACGGCCCGTGGACACCGCCGAGTTGCACGCGCCCTTCACCTCCCAGGAGATCGTGCTGCGCAAGGCGCTGGGCCTGGCGGACGGCGTGTGCGTCAACCCCTCCGGCGGTGCGCTGGCCGCCAACCCGGTGATGGCCGCGGGACTCATCCGTATCGGCGAGGCGGCCGCCCGCATCCACCGCGGCGCCTCGGACCGCGCCCTGGCCCACGCGACCTCGGGGCCCTGCCTGCAGCACAACCTGGTCGCCGTACTCGAAGGGGCGCGGCGCGAAGGACCGGAACACGAAGGACCCGAACGCGCAGGACCGGAACACGAAGGACCGCAGAGCGACGAGCCGCGGCTCCAAGGACCGCAGCTCGAAGGACCCCAAGGAGACGCCCCGTGACCAAGGAGCCCGTGGCCGTCGTCGGCATCGGCCAGACCAAGCACGCCGCGGCCCGCCGCGATGTCTCCCTCGCCGGACTGGTCCGCGAGGCGGCCGGGCGCGCCCTGGACGACGCCTGGTTGAGCTGGCCGGACATCGACGCGGTCGTCATCGGCAAGGCCCCGGACTTCTTCGAGGGCGTGATGATGCCCGAGCTCTACCTCGCCGACGCGCTCGGCGCGGTGGGCAAACCGATGCTGCGGGTGCACACCGCGGGCTCGGTCGGCGGCTCCACGGCCCTGGTCGCCTCGAACCTCATCGCCGCGGGCGTCCACCGTACGGTCCTGACCCTCGCCTTCGAGAAGCAGTCCGAGTCCAACGCCATGTGGGGCCTGTCCCTGCCCGTCCCCTTCCAGCAGCCGCTGCTGGCCGGCGCGGGGGGCTTCTTCGCCCCGCACATCCGCGCGTACATGCGCCGCACCGGCGCCCCCGACACCATCGGCTCGCTGGTCGCCTACAAGGACCGCCGCAACGCCCTGAAGAATCCCTACGCCCACCTCCACGAGCACGACCTCACCCTGGAGAAGGTCCAGGCCTCGCCCATGCTGTGGGACCCGGTCCGCTACTCCGAGACCTGCCCGTCCTCCGACGGGGCCTGCGCCATGGTCCTCACCGACCGCGCGGGCGCGGCCCGTTCACCGCACCCGCCCGCCTGGGTGCACGGCGGCGCGATGCGCAGCGAACCCACCCTCTTCGCGGGCAAGGACTTCGTCTCGCCCCAGGCGGGCAAGGACTGCGCCGCCGACGTCTACCGCCAGGCGGGCATCACGGACCCGCGCCGCGAGATCGACGCGCTGGAGATGTATGTGCCCTTCTCCTGGTACGAGCCGATGTGGCTGGAGAACCTGGGCTTCGCCGACGAGGGCGAGGGCTGGAAACTCACCGAGTCCGGTGCCACCGAACTGGGCGGCGCACTGCCGGTCAACCCCTCCGGCGGCGTCCTGTCCAGCAACCCCATCGGGGCCTCCGGCATGATCCGCTTCGCCGAGGCCGCACTTCAGGTACGCGGACGGGCCGGCGCCCACCAAGTCCCCGGCGCCCGCAGGGCACTCGGGCACGCCTACGGCGGCGGCTCCCAGTTCTTCTCCATGTGGCTGGTCGGCGCCGAACCGCCCACCGGCTGATTCCACCCCATCCGGCAAGGGCGGAACGCCGTCCTCCCTACGTGGCCTGTCCGTCACCGGGCGCGGTGGCTAGGCTGGCCACCGATGGCAAACCGGAAGTACCGGGAGGAGCAGGGACGTGGCCGAGAGCATCACCGAGCAGCGGCTCACCGGCGGGCCGATCCCCGAACTGGATCTGACGGGCGCCCAGTGGCAGTCCGGCAGCCAGGGCGTGGGAGATGTCCAGATCGCCTTCGTCGAGGGCTATATCGCCATGCGCAACCGCCGCAGCCCGCACGTCCCCGCAGTGATCTTCAATCCCACCGAGTGGCGCGCCTTCGTCCGTGGTGCCAGGGACGGTGAGTTCGACCTCACCTGAGGGGATTCCGCGGGGGCGAGGGGGTGCTCGTCCCCGCCGGGCGGACGTCGCCGTCGTCGGGGATGAACAGCCCGCCGTCCCGCACGGCCACGGCGAGCCGCTCGACCACCGCGGTGTCCTGCCCCCGCTCGCGCAGCGCGTCACGCGCCGCTCCCAGCACCTCGGCCTGAAGCATCATCAAATAGCGCTGCACATCCAGCTGTTGGAGATACGACGGGGCGGCGGAGCTGCCCAGTTCGCGCACGGACGCGAGGGGCGCCGCCGACGGCCGCCTGCTCTGCGCGGCGAGATACGGCCGCAGCGCGCACGTCAGACTCCGTGCGGTGCCCAGCGCAGTGGCGAAGGCGGCGGACGGCCCCGTGGTCAGCGCCTGGAAGACGCGCCGTACCGTGTCTCCCTTCCTGCGCGCTGCCATCACCTCGACCTCGGCGAACTCCGGCCGCGGGGGCGCCAGGACGAACGGCAGCACCTCCAGCGCGAGCGCGCCGCCCCGGCCGACCGCCCGTACCAGGACGGTCAGCACGACCTGCTCGTTCCAGGCGCCGACCCTGATCCGCAGGAAGGGACGGCGCACCTCGCCGACGTCGCCCCCGACGTTGCGTACGTGCACGAGCTCGGCGCCCGGTTCGTAGGAGATCAGCCGTGGCAGCCCGGCGGGCAGGTAGGTGACCTCCTGGAACTCCAGGTCGCCCAGCTGGTCCCGGCTCTTGTGCGACGCTGCACGCAGCGCTGCCAGCCGCTGCTCGACGCGGTCCAGCAACTCGCGGCCGGTGAGCTGACCGGCCGTCCCTCCCGGCTGCGGCTGCCCGCCCCCAAGGGCCAGCGAGTACGGCCGGCAGGGCCGCCCCAGGCCGACGAAGGCGCGCGACGGGTCGTACACGACCATGTCCGTGTGCTGTTCGTGCTCGATCGCCGACAGGATGTGCTCGTACCGCTCGGGCCGGGGCAGCAGCGCACGCTGGTCGAAGGTGGCGAAGGCGTGCCGATCCAGGGTGTGCCTGGCGACGGCTTCGGTACGGCTGCGGTGGACCCACACGGCGGCGCACAGCAGCAGCGGGCCCGCCACGGCGCTGACCGTGGTGGCGTCCTGTGTGACCCGGATCAGGGCGTACAGGCTCACCGCCCAGTAGCCCAGCGCCATCAGGCGCGCCACCGCGGTCAGCGCGCCGCCGAGGACGCCGGGCGCGGGGGAGCGGGCGGTCGCGTAGGTACTGGTACCCCGGCCGGTGAAAGCGCGCGCACCCCACAGAGCGGCGGACACCATCGCGTACGCGGCGGCCCACCACCCGCCGCACCAGGCGAACGCCGCCCACACGGGCAGCATCAGCAGTGCGGTCAGCCGCTCATGGCGCCGGGCCAGCAGGGCGTGCGCGAGCACCGGGACGGCGTCGAAGCCCAGCGAAGGAGCGACGGCGCGTTCGTCGTGCTCGACCAGCTCCTCGATGACGCGGCGGCGGAAGCCCGCGTCCAGATGGACTCCGGCGCACAGGAGCCGGGTGGGCTCGCTGGTGGCGTACGTGGGCTTCGCCCGGGCGGTGCGAGCGGCATCGCGCCGACGGGCCGGGGACAGCCGTCCGAACAGCAGGCGCAGCTCCCTGGCGCCGCCGGCATCCAGGACGCGGTCTCTGCCGACGGCGATGACCGAGCGCGCGGCGTCGCGCACGGTGTTCGGCGGGGCATCGGGGAACACCGAGTCGAGCATGTCCCCGATGACCTGGTCGGCGGGCCGCCGCTCCGTCATGATCCCACCGTACTTCCGGGTGCCGACAGCCGCGCCGGATCCTGTGCGCAGGCCCAGCACTTGCCCAGGGACGCCAGCCCCAGTGCGAGGTGCAGCGCCAGCTCCTCGGCTCTGCGCGCCGCGGCGGCAGGTGGCATGTCCTCCAGCTCCTTGAGGTTGTCCGCGATATGCCGCACCGTCGATGTCCAGTGGTCCTTGGCGACCGCCCAGTGCCCCCGGTGCACCCGCTGGACGAACTCCTGGGCGAAGCGGCCCGGTTCACCGCCTTGGGCGTGCAGATCCGCGAGCGTCCTCACGTATCGCTCCCCGCGGCGGGCGCGGTGCCCGGCCCCGCGGTCTGCTCCAGCATGCGCCGCAGCAGCTCCTCCTGGCCGAAGCGGCGGCGCCGGTCGATCTGCCGGCTGACCAGATACCCCGCTCCGCCACCCACCACCGCGGGCACCAGCAGCCAGCCGACCAGCGAGAGCAGCACGCTGTAGAGGGGGTAGGCGGTGGCGGCGGGCGAGGTGATGCCCAGCAGCACCTCGTACCCCGTGGCCCAGCCCAGCAGCAGCCCGCCCAGGGCGTAGAAGGCCAGGAAGGCCAGTACCCACCACGCGGCGCGGGTGAACAGCCAGTGCTGCACGCGGTTCAGCCGGGACAGTGACCTCCTCCAGTCCCGCAGCCGCTCGCGCCAGGTGTCCTCCGGCGGAGGGGCGGGCGATGTGACCATGGCGGCAACGTAGACGAGCCCGCCGCTGCCGTGCGGCCGCCTCGCAGAAATCACCGGGACCGTCGCACGGGCGGGGGAATCGGGCGTGCGCGAGGGGCTCAAGTGCGTACGACGGGCACAAGCCTGTACGGCCGCTTCACGTGTGCACGACGCATCCCCGCTCCCGCAGGGCCCGTACCGCCTCCGCCGCGTCCGGGACGCGGTTCCAGCGCAGATCCAGCTTCTCCAGAGACGGCAACTCGGCCACCCAGTAAGGGAGGTCACAGATCCGATTGCCGCGCAGATCCAGCCGGCGCAGCAGGGGAAGGCCGCGCAGCGGGTCCGGGACGGCGGTGAGCAGGTTGTCGCGCAGGTCCAGGACGCGCAGCGCGCGCAGGGCGGCCAGGGAGCCGGGGAGGGTGGTCAGCCGGTTGCCGCGCAGCCACAGTTCGCGCAGCCGGGGCAGGCGTCCGATCGCAGCGGGAAGGTCCGACAACTCGGCCTCCTGGGCGCGTAGTTCGACCAGTGCGGACATGGCGCCGACGGCGTCCGGGAGCCGGCCGAGCGGGTTCTGGCCGACGGCGAGATAGCCCAGCCGGTCCAGGCGGCCCAGCGAGTCGGGGAGTTGGGTCAGGCGGTTGTCGTGCAGGTAGAGGTAGCGGGTCAGGGCGGCCAGGTCGCCGAGGGTGTCGGGGAGCCGGGTCAGCAGGTTGTGGCCCAGGTCGAGGGTGTGCAAAGTGCCGAGCGTGCCGATGGCGGCGGGGAGTTCGGTGAGGCGGTTGTCGGCGAGGATCAGGGCGCGCGGGCCGGGATGGCGCCAGACCTGTGGAGGGACGGAATCCAGGTCCGCCTTCCAGAAGTCGAGCGTGTCGCCCATCGCGGGGTGCGCCTTTCGGGAGTGGTGGCGTACGCCGGGCCACGGCCGTGACCCGGCGTACCAGGGAGAGAGGGAACCTACGCGGCCGGTGTGCCCAGCCGCAGGGGCAGCCGGGCCAGCCGCCAGCTGCCCGGCAGCGGCACCCGCTCCAGCTCGTGCGGCGCGACGGCCGGCGCCAGGTCCGGGTAGCGGTCCAGCAGCGCGCCCAGGGCCACCTCGCCCTCCTGCCGGGCGAGCGTGGCGCCGAGACAGTAGTGCATGCCGTGTCCGAAGCCGACGTGGTCCTCCGCCTGCCCCTCGGTGTGACGGGTCAGGTCCAGGCGCAGGGGGTCGGTGTAGTGGCGCGGGTCGAAGTTGGCCGCCACCAGGGAGATCTGCAGCGCCTCCCCCTTCTTGACGGGCACCCCGCCCAGCTCGGTGTCCTTCGAGGCGTACCGCAGCTGCGTCAGCTGCACGGGCCCGCACCAGCGCATCAACTCGTGGACGGCGCGCGGGAAGAGGCCGGGGTCCTCCCGGAGCAGGGCCAGCTGGTCGGGGTGGGTCAGCAGCGCGGCGGTGCCGTTGCCGATCAGATGGGCGGTGGTCTCGTGCCCGGCCACGACCAGCGTGATGACCATGGTGACCAGCTCGGTGTCGCTGAGCTTGCCGCCGTCCTCGTCCTGGGCCCGGATCAGCGCGCTCAGCAGGTCGTCGGCCGGCTCCGCGCGGCGCAGCCGGACCAGTTCCTGGATGTAGGCGATCACCTCCGGGAACGAGGTGCCGAGCGCGTCCGGGGTGAGCGTGACCAGATCGGTGCTCCAGCGCCGCCACAGCGGCCGGTCGGCCTCGGGGATGCCGACCAGGTCGCAGATGACCGTGATGGGCAGCGGGTAGGCGAAGTGCTCGATCAGGTCGACGGCGCCGCTCTCGTCGGCGTGGCCGGGCAGCGCGTCCAGCAGGTCGGCGGTGATCCGCTCGACGCGCGGCCGCAGCGCCAGGATCCGGCGTGCGGTGAAGGCCCGGGAGACCAGCCGGCGCAGCCGGGTGTGCTTGGGCGGGTCACTGTCCAGGATGGAGCCGAGCAGGTACTGCGTCAGATGCGGGGGGAAGCCGAGCATCTCCACCGTCCGCAGCCGCGGGTCCGGGTCGGCGTAACCGGGCACCGAGGCCGGGCTGTTCACGAACTGCGGGTCGCGCAGCGCCGTACGGACATCGTCGAAGCGGGTCACGAACCACACGGGGGTGTCGTCGATGAACCGGCCGCGCACCAGCGGCCCCTGCTCGCGCAGCGCGCCGTACCCGGCGACCGGGTCGGCCAGCAGCGACGGCTCCATCACGTTCATCTCGCCCGGGTGGCGGCCGACGTTGGCGGACAGCCGGGTGCCGGGGGCCGGAGCAGCGGCGGGGGTGGAAGTCGAAGTCGAGGGAGAAGTCGTCATGGTGTGCTCTCCTTTTCGGCCGAGGCCGGTCGGTACCGGCCGGACGGCTACCGGCGCAGCTGGCGCTGCAACTCCCGCCCGGTCAGCTCCTCCACGTCCTCGTAGATGTCGATGATCTCGGGAGCGGCCGCGGCGACCAGCCGCAGGCCGGGTGCTTCGGAGGTCTCCAGCGCGGCGCGGATGGTGAACCCCAGGGCGTCGGCCCGCGCCTCCACCCCGTCCGGCTGCTGGTCCGCCAGCAGCGCCTCGCTCATCAGAAAGCCCATGGTCGTGGCCAGGCAGATGTACTGCTGGTGCGCCACCTCCATGTCGGTGCGCACCAGGCCCCGTTCGCGCAGGAGGTGCAGCTGCTGGCGCTGGGCCTCGTAGCCGTGCTCCACCAGCTCGGCGAGTTCCTTCTTGGCGATGTCGCACAGCCGCCCGAGCACGTCGGAGTCGCCGAGGTAGAGCGCGCGCAGCACCGGGGCGCGTACGACCTCCAGGTAGGAGGCCCGCATCATCCGGCTGGGCAGGATGTCGCGCGGATCGGCCCACATGCGCTCCAACTGGCGCCGCATCCCTTGGGACTTGGCGCGCAGCACCACCGCGAGCAGCAGCGCGTCCTTGGTCTTCCAGTGCAGATAGACCGTGCCCTTGCCGACTGCCGCGCGCCGGGCGATCTCGTCGATCGTCACCCGCCGGTAGCCCCAGGCGAGCAGCAGCTCACCCGCGGCGTCCAGGATCCGCTCGCCCCGCTCGGCCCGCTCCATGTCCCCGCCCTCCCGGCCTTGTTGACTACATGACCGGATATGAAATCTGGTCACGCGGTCAACGGTAGGCCGGTCGCCGCCGGCCCGGCAACGGCGTTTTCGGTCGCGGGCGGCGTGGGGCGCGCCGCCGCGGGGCCGTCCGGGCCCGGACGCTTCCCGGGTCGTTTCGGCGCGCACACAGCGCCGGGAGCGGGCTTCCGCTCTTACACGCCCCCGTGAGCAGGCTCTTTCCGGACGGCAGTGGGATGGCGAGGGGTAGGACCCTGTTAGTCCAAATGGGGAGTAAGGACTGCGGAGAATCGACACTTCCCCTGAGTTAGGTGATCCTCGGTGACGAACGATGCCCTTGCCCGCGATCGCGCCTGGACCGTGGCGATGGCGCCCGGCGGCCTGCCCTTAATCGGACACGCCCTCCAACTGCTGCGCGAGCCACTGGACTTCCTGTGCTCGCTGCCGCCGCACGGTGATCTGGTGGAGATCCGGCTGGGCCCCAAGCGCGTGTGGCTGGTCTGCGACCAGGAGCTGGTGCGCAGGGTCCTGATGGACCCCCACACCTACGACAAGGGCGGTCCCCTCTACGACGAGATGCGGCCGGTGCTGGGCAACGGCCTGGTCACCTGCTCGCAGAAGGTGCACCGGCGCCAGCGCAGACTCGCCCAGCCCTGCTTCCGCTCCGCCCGCATCGCCGACTACGGGGCCATGATGAGCGCCCAGATCGACGCCGAGTGCGCGCAGTGGGAGGCCGGCGCCACCCTGGACGTCACCGACGCCATGATGGCGCTCACCTCCAGGGTCACCCTCCACGCACTGGTCTCCACCTCGCTGGACCCGGGCACCGCCGGGGAGGTGCGCGACTGTCTGCGCATCATCATGCGCGGCGTCTTCGTCCGCGCCATGGTGCCGCTGAGCGCGGTCCACAAGATCCCCACGCCGGGCAACCGCCGCTTCGACCGGGCGCTGGCCCGGCTCCACGCGATCATCGACGAGATCATCGCCGAGCGCCGCCGCACCCCTGCCGCGTACGACGACCTGCTGGCCACGCTGCTCCAGGCCCGGGACGAGGACACCGGCGAGCCGCTGACCGACCTGGAGGCCCACGACCAGCTCATGACCTTCCTGGTCGCCGGCATCGAGACCGCCGCCCTCGCCCTGTCCTGGACCTTCCATCTCATCGGCAGCCACCCCGAGGTGGAGCGCGCGCTGCACGCCGAGGTCGACGCCGTCCTCGGCGGCAAACCGCCCCGGGTCGAGCACCTGCCCGCCCTGGACCTGACCCGGCGGGTGTTCACCGAAGCACTGCGGATGTACCCGCCGGGCTGGGCGCTGGCCCGTACGACCACCAGCGACACGGAGCTGGCCGGGCGCCGCCTGCCGACCGGCAGCATCGTGCTCTACAGCGCCTACGTCCTGCACCGGGACGCGGAGTTCTTCCCCGACCCCGAGCGCTTCGACCCGGACCGGTGGCTTCCGGAGCGGGCCGCCGCGGTCCCCAATGGCGCGCTGTTGCCCTTCGCTGCCGGGAACCGCAAGTGCATCGGGGACACCTTCGCCATGTCCGAAGCCGTGCTCGCCATCGCCGCCGTCACCGCGCGCTGGCGCCTTCGGCCCGTATCGACCAAGCCCGTACGCCCCGTTCCCGCGGTCGTCCTGACCCCGGGCCCGCTGCCCATGCTCTGCACGCCGCGCTAGCGGCCGCGGCGCCCAGCGCGCCGCCCGCACCACCTGAACCATGGAGACCCCACGATGGCCGCACCCCGCTTCGAGGCACCGGACCGCGAGCCCTTCGCCGTCCCACGGCCCCTCCTGGGGCCGGCCGGTGCGAAGCCCGCGGCGGGACCCGCTCCCGAGCCCTCTGCCGCGCCGCCGGCCGCCGTCCGCGCGGTCCCGCCGACCGCGCGGCCCGCCCTCTCGCTCGCCGCCGGCCCCGGCGACCGCATACCGAGCGGTGCGCCCGGCCCGGCGTGAACGTTCCCACGGGGCGCCCGTACCAGGACTTCCACGCCGGCCACGGCGGCCGGACACCCAGTAGCACCCGCCCATACCTGATTTTTGGGCCCGGCGCTGCGATCTCCCACAACTCCTACGGCGCGGAGCGACGAACAGCGGATGGTGATCGTGCCGGGCTCCGAAGCCACCCGCGCTGCACAGAAACCGAGGCATCCTCATGACAACCATGACCGGCCCTGATGACATCGCCGTACCAGAACTCAGCGTCCCCTTTACTCTCCGTCGTGCACATCCGCACCGCGACCAGGCCCAGGCGGCGACCCTGGCGTGGGCCAAACGCATGGGGATGCTCACCTCGGACGCGGCGCTGGACCGCTTCGACCGGCTCGGCTCGGGGCACCTGGCCGCCCACGTCTACACCCAGGTCGGCCTGGAGGAGCTGCTGCTCGGCGCCGACTGGAAGACCTGGATGTTCATGATCGACGACCAGGGGGACGAAGGCCCGCTCGGCCGCGACCCCAAGCGCTGGCACGAGGCGATGGGGCCCTTCGGCGAGGTGCTCGACGGCGAGGTCGAGGACCCCGACAGCCTCCCGCCGGTCGCCCGCGCGCTGGCGGACCTGCTGGAGCGCACCTGCGCGGGGATGCCGCCGACCTGGCCCGCGCGCCTGTACGGGCACACCCGCGACTTCCTCAACTCCTACCAGGACGAGGCCGAGCGACGCGCCCGTCAGCAGATCCCCACCATCAGCGAGTACGTCACCCACCGCCGCAACTCCGGCGCCATGCACATCGTCTACGACCTCGCCGAGGCGCTCGTCCACCACCAGGTGCCGCCCGAGCTCTACTACTCGCGCGAGTTCCAGGACCTGGAGATCGCCGCGTGCGACGTCATCAGCTGGCAGAACGACCTGCGCTCCCTGCGCAAGGAACTCGCGCGCCAGGACGTGCACAACCTCGTGCTGGTGATCCAGTCCGGCATGGGGTGCGACCTGAACGAAGCCGCCGTCCGCGCCCGGGACATGACCCGCGCGCGCATGGACTGGTACGTCCACAGCCGCCAGCTCATGGAGCACATCCTGGACACCTCCCGCCTCCCCTGCTACCAGCGCGGCCACGTCCGCCAGGTCCTGGACATCTACGAGGACTGGATGAGCGGCCACTACCAGTGGGGCGACGAAACCGGCCGCTACACCGAGATCGTGCGCACCGAGCCAGGAGTGGCACCTGATTACGTGGAGCCGCTGCTGAGTCCTCAGGAGAGCGAGGAGCGGGCAGCGCCGCGTATGTGCTGACGGGGCACGGGAACGGGGCGGCTGACTCTTGTGGGGGAACCGTGGCCAGGGGGGCCGCCCCGCCGTGCGCGCTGGTGAGTGCACATCCCGGCGTGTTCTGCAACGGGTTCCCGGAATGTTTCCCTGAAGAGCTGCGTAGTCACGTACGTCTGCTACAGAGTGTCTACAGGGGCGTACTCTCTGCGCTATCTGTCGATCGGTGAAGTACAGGGAACGGAAACGGACATGGCGGACGGACGGGTGCACTTGCGCGAAGTGCGCCGCAATTTGCTGGAACGAGAATCCGAACTCAAGGCAATCGACGCAGCGTTGTCCAAACTGTGCGGGCCAACTGACGGACCGTCCGGAATGCGGCGTGGTGGAGTGCTGGCCTATTCCGGAGCCGCGGGCCTGGGCAAGACCGCCATGCTCGGGGAGGTGCGCACCCGCGCCTCGGAGCGCGGCTGCACCGTGCTGTACGCCCAGGGCGGCGAACACGACCAGGGCCTGGCGTTCCATATCGTACGTCAGCTCGTACAACCGGTACTCGCGGGCCAGGAGGAGTCAACCCGCCGCGAGATCATGGGCAGTTGGTACGACATCGTCGCTCCCGCGGTCGGCCTGACCGCGGAGAAGCCCGACAGCACCCCGGACCCCACCGGTGTCCGCGACGGCCTGGACTGGCTGGTGACGCGCTTCGCGGTGCAGGAGTCGCCGGTCGTGCTGATCCTGGACGACGCCCACTGGGCCGACCTGGAGTCGCTGGACTGGCTCACCGCCTTCTCCCCGCGGGCCGAGGACCTGCCGATGCTGATCGTCGTGGCCTACCGCCCCGACGAACTCCCCAGCGAAGCGGTCTCCTTCCGCCGCCTCGCCGAACGCCACGGCAGCCGCCCCTTCGACCTGGTGCCGCTCACCACCGAAGCGGTGACCCGGATCGTGCGGGACGCGCTGGGCGACAGCGCCGAGGACGAGTTCTGCAGCGAGTGCTGGGCCGTCACCGGCGGAAACCCCTTCGAAGTCGTCGAACTCTCCGTACGCCTGGGCGACTCCGGACTCAAGGGCCGCCACGACGACCTGGCCGAACTGCGCAAGCTGGCCTCGGCCGTCAAGGGCGCCGGACTCATCGAGCGCCTCGAGCGCCTCGGTCTGCCCGCCGTCCGGTTCGCCTGGGCCAACGCCGTGCTCGGCACCTCCGTCCCGCTCGACGTCGCAGCGAGCGTCGCGGCGCTGGGTGCCGAGGAGGCCGCCGACGCCGTCGAGAAGCTGACCGAGGCCCGCATCCTGGCCACCACCGCGGACGGCGGGCTGCAGTTCGCCCACCCGCTGATCGCCACCGCCGTCTACCGTGCCATCCCCAACTCCCTGCGGATCGGCATGCACAACATGGCCGCGGAAGCGGTCATGGAAGCCGGGCTCGGCCCCGCAGCGGCAGCCCGCCACCTCCTGGAGGTCCCCTGCCAGGGCGACGACTGGGTGGTGCAGTGGCTGCGAAGGGCCGCACAGGAATACATGCGGGCCGGAGCGCCCGCCGCCGCGCGGCGCTTCCTGGCCCGTGCCCTGCGCGAACCCCCGGCCGCCTCCGACCGCGCCGCCGTCCTGTACGAACTGGGCTGCTGCACCTTCCTCGCGGAGCCCGCGGCGACCGTCAACTACCTCCGGGAGGCGGTGGAGGAACCCTCCGTCGAGCCGGAACTGCGCGAGGCCATCACCTACCGGCTGTGCCAGGCCCTCGCCCACACCGACCAGTTGGCGGACGCGGCCGCCGTCGCCGAGGAAGAGGCACGGCGCACCACCAACCCCGGCACCCGGCTGCGCAAGCAGGCCGAACACTTCGTATGGAGCGCCTTCCGCGCCGACGAACCGGACTCCGCCGCCCGCTCGCGCAGGCTGGCCCGGCTCGCCGACCACCTCAACGGACGCGGCCTGGCCGAGCGCTACATCCTCGGCCTGCGCGCCTGGGACTGCATGGTGCACGGCGAGCCGGCCGAGATCGCACTGCGCTACGCCGAGGAAGCCCTCGTCGGCGGACTCAGCTGGACCACGGAGAACCGCGGATTCGAGGTCCCGGTCGTCGTCGCCATGACCTTCATGTACTGCGACCAGCCGGGCCGCTCCGAGGAACTGCTCACCCGCGGCATGGCCGAGTGCGAGCGCAAGGGCTGGCGCGGCGCCCACCTGGCCTTCGGCCACGCCCTGCTCGGCTACATCCGCTACCGCCGCGGCGCCCTCCCCGAGGCCGAGGCGTTCGTCCGCGAAGGTCTGCGCATCGCCGACCGGGTGGGCGGCGCCGTCCCGGCCCAGTGGTACGCCATCGGCATCCTCATCGAGATCCTGCTGGCCCGCGGGCGGGTCGGCGAGGCCCAGGAGCTGGCCGACCGCTACAGCTACGGCGAAGTGGTCCCCAACGCCGTGATCTACCCCGACTCCCAGACCGTCTACAGCGAACTGCTGCTGGCCCGGGGCCTGCGCCGGCGCGCCGAGCACCACCTCCGGGAGGTCGGCCGCCGCCTGGAGCCGCGCGGGATGCGCAACCCCGCCTGGTGCCCCTGGCAGCTCAACCTCGCCCGCGCCGTCGCCCTGACCGACGGCGCCCAGGCCGTGGAGCTCGCCGAGGAAGCGGTCCGCAGGGCCCGCAGGTTCGGCGCGCCCTCGGCCATCGGACAGGCCCTGCACTGCGCCGCCACCGTGATCGGCGGCGCCGAGGGCCTCAAGCTGCTGTCCGAAGCCGTACGCCACCTGGAGCGCTCCCCGGCCGCCTACCAACTGGCCGAGGTCCTGGTGGACCACGGCTCGGCCCTGCGCCGCGCGGGCCTTCCGCAGGACGCCGCCGAGCGGCTCTACCGCGGCCTGGAGGGCGCCGTCCACTGCGGCGCCGACCACCTCGCGGCCCGCGCACGTGACGAACTCTCCGCCGCCGGACTGCGCCCCCTGCAACTGCGCACCCCCGGCACGGACACCCTCACCGCGCAGGAACGGGCGGTCGCCGAACGCGTCGTGCGGGGCTGGTCCCAGTCCCGTATCGCCGAGGAACTGGCCACCCCGGAAGCGGCCGTGGCCCGGCTGCTGTCCGGTGTCTACCGCAAGATGGGCACGGACTCCGTCGGCCTTCCCCGGCTGCTGGAGTCCCTGGAAGAATCCGGGTCGGTGCCGCCGATGCCGGAGCGTTGACGCCGGAGCCGGGCCACCGCACGGGCCACGTACGATGGGCGACATGTCCTTCCTTCGCCGCCGCAGCGCAGCCACGCCCGCCGGGCCTGACTTCGACGTCCTCGCCATGGATCCCGGGGACTGGCCGGGCAATCTGGGGGCGGGGCTGCTCCCCGCCCCCGACGGCAGCTGCCAGGGCGTGTTCCTGCGCTACGACCTCTTCGGCGGCCGCGGCCCGGCGATGATCATCGGCAATCTCCCCGAGGGGTCCCCGGCGCGCGAGCTGGAGGACGGGCAGATCCCCTTCGAGGTGGCCCAGCTGCTCGCCGCGCTCGACAACGACGAGGAGGTCACGGTCCTGGAGACGGAGGACGCCCCCGTCATGCACGAGGACAACCTCCTGATCGTCAAGCGCATCAAGTGCTCCGAGGGCCGCATCTCCTGCGTCCAGTTCGACCGCAGCGACGGCGTACTCGTCACGATCGCCAGCTGGGACCGGCCGATCACCGACGACCTGTACGCCCTCCTCAAGCCGCTGCCCGCGGAGATGTTCCAGCAGGGCTGAGACACGGGCCCTGAAGGGCCCCACAGCGCGACGCGACCGCCGGACGGACCCGAGAGGGCCCGTCCGGCGGTCGCCTGTCACAGCCCCGTCTACGGGCCCGAGGGGCGCAGGTCCACATCGGCGGCCCGCACATAGCCCACGCGGTGCCCGACCTGGATCTCGTAGTAGACGTCCCTGCCCCGCACGATCACGTGCTTGCTCACGTCGAAGGTCGGCGCGTAGAAGTACTCGCCCTTCGCCTTCTGCCCCACGGCGTAGGACTGCCCCGCCAGGAGCTTGTACGGCAGCGGTGTGACGGTCTGCACCGGCACCCCCGCCGGGTAGGCCTCCTTCTCCGGATAGGCCCGCCCGTAGACCGGGACATCGGCCCGCCCGGCCTTCGGCGTCGCCACCAGCCCCCTGCCGTTGACGGCGGTCGGCTCACCGGCGGGGTTGTGGAACCACGCTTTCTGCCCGAGGTACCAGATCGCGGTCCAGTCCCCCCGGCGCTCGGCCACGGCGAAGCGCTGGCCCGTGGTGGCGCGGGCCCCGGTGTCGTTGACGCCGGTGGTGGAGTCGCTGCCGTCCGGGCGCAGACCGATGTCCTTGACCAGCGGGGCGCTCGGGCTCGGCCCGGTGTGCAGCCGCACCGCCGTCGAGCCGTGCGGGGCGCACGGCTGCCCCGGCTTGACGCAGTCGGTGTAGAGCGGAGTGTTGTCCTCGTAATCGGGGCGGATGGTCACCAGACCGCCCCGGGGCCCCGCGTCGGGCTTGAACGGCTTGCCCAGCAGCGCGAAGTAGTGCGCCCAGTCCCAGTACGGGCCGGGGTCGGTGTGCATGCCCTTGATGGTGGACGGGAGGGTCCCCGGGACGTTGTCGTGCCCGATGATGTGCTGGCGGTCCAGCGGGATGCCGTACTTCCTGGACAGGTACTTCACCAGCCGGGCCGAGGAGCGGTACATCGCCTCGGTGTACCAGGCGTCCGGCGCGGCCAAAAAGCCCTCGTGCTCCAGGCCGATGGAGTGGGAGTTGATGTACCAGTTTCCCGCGTGCCAGGCGACGTCCTTGGTCGGCACGTGCTGGGCGATCAGACCGTCCGCTGAGCGCAGGGTGTAGTGCCAGGAGACATACGTCGGGTCCTTGATGAGCTTGAGGACCGTCTCCCACGTCCCTTCGGTGTCATGGACGACGATGTAGTCGATGCGCTGGTCCCGGGGCCGGTCGGCCTTGTCGTGGTTGCCGTAGTCGCCGTCGCCGAACTCCTCGTACGGCGCGGGAATGGACCGGCAGGTCACCTGCGCGGGGCACTCCACCTTGCCGGTGGCCGCCGGCTTCGGGCCCAGACGGGCGGCCTGCGCACGGTCCCCGGTGAGCCCGGGCGCCTTGGCCAGGGAGACCCGCTGGCCCGTGTCGGTCACCCGGCTGCGGCCCTGGCGCAGCACCGCGTAGACCTCGTCGGCGAAGCCGGTGGCGCCCTGGGCGTCGTCCGGGCCCGCATAGCGCGCGACGGCCCCGTACCACTGGGCCGGGTCGGTGCTGGGCCGCAGCCCCAGGCGCTTCTGCTCGGCGGCGAGCAGCGCCGCGCCCCCGCTGATGTTGGCGGCCGGGTCCTGGCGCAGCCGCTCGGCGGGCAGCCCGGTCAGCCGGGCCGCCTGCTCCAACGTCCGCAGCCGAGCGGGGAGTTGAGAGGTGTCGGTCAGGGCGTGCCGGACCTGCTTGCGGGCCCGTGCGGTGTCACCGCGCGGGTCCACCTCGCCGTCGCTGTGGTGCGCCGTCCGCGCCAGGGCCGTACGGGCATCCGTGAGGTGCATCGGCCCGTAGCCGCCGGACACGCTGGGCGCGCCGCCGTGCCCGTCCCACCGGGACTGCAGGTAGGAGACGCCCAGCAGCACGCTCTGCGGGACCTGATAGCGCTGTGCCGCGGCCGCGAAGGCCTGCTGCAAGGAGCCCGCGCGCGGCTGGCGCGCGGTGGCGGTGGCCGCGGGCGCGGCCGAGACCAGCGGCAGCAACAAGGCCGCCGAGGCGGTGGCGACGGCGGCCCTGCGCAGGGCGGGAGGGACGGTTCTTGTCCGTGGGGCGGATCCTCGCAATGCAGCCTCCTTGGGCCGGCCCGGAAAGGGGCGGTGTGACGGATGAATCGCATACGGCCGTGCGGGGCGGGACCCGACTACAGCTATCGGTTTGCCGACGCTCCGTCAATCACCGTGCTCCACAAGGAGTTCCCATGTCAGTGCGGCGCTACCCGCACAGACGGGAGCGGCGCGCCCCGTACGGGCGCGCCGCTCAGTACCCCCCGTCGGCGGATCAGCGCGTGCCGACCGCGGCTCGTACCGCACGCCGTGCCATCTGGCAGTCGTCGTGCAGCCGGCGCAGCAGCAGCCGCTGCTCCTCGCCCGCCGTGGGCGTTCCCGGCTGTCCCGGGCCGGGCGCCCCCGGGGGGGTGGGCTCCCGCATCGTCCGCTGCACCGCGGTCTCGTAACGCCGTATTTCCCTGGTCAGCACCAGCATCAGATTGACCAGGAAGGCGTCCCGCGAGGCGGTGCCGGCGTTCTGCGCGAGCTGGCTGATCTGGCGGCGCGCCACGGGGGCGTCGCCCAGCACCGACCACAGCGTCGCCAGGTCGTAGCCGGGCAGGTACCAGCCGGCGCTGTCCCAGTCGAGCAGCACCGGCCCGGCGGGCGAGAGCAGGACGTTGTTCAGCAGCGCGTCGCCGTGGCAGAACTGTCCCTGCACATGCGCCAGCCCGCGCATCAGCTTCTGCAGGTCGCCCATGTCACGGTCGGTGAGCAGGCCGAGGTCGTGGAAGCGCCCGATGCGGCCCGCGTAGTCCAGCGGCGCGTCGAACATCCCGGCCGGCGGTCGCCACAGGTTGACCCGGCAGATCGCACCGAGCGCGGCGCGCACATCGGCGCGGGGCGGCGTCTCGGTGGGGTGGCGCTGCACGGAGGCGACCCGGCCGGGCATGCGCTCCACGACCAGGGTGCAGTTGTCGGGGTCCGCGGCGACCAGCCTGGGTACGCGCACCGGCGGGCGGTGGCGGACAAAGGCCCGGTATGCCGCTATTTCGTGCCGGAACCGCTCGGCCCACGCTGGGGAGTTGTCCAGCAGGCACTTGGCGACTGCGGTCGTACGGCCGGTCGTGCCCACGAGAAGCACGGACTTGCCGCTGCGGCGCAGCACTTGGACGGGGTGGAACTCGGGGCAGATGCGGTGGACCGAGGCGACGGCGGCGCGCAGCTGGGCGCCCTGAGGGCCGGACAAGTCCAGTCTCCCGCTGAGGGGTTGGGGGACCGCCCCCTGCGCCCGTCGCGGACGGCCGCCGGGGAGGCCGGTAACCGCCCCCGCGGAGTGGGAGGGATCGAGATACGGCCCGCTGCCGGACTGCTGCGGACGGTACGGCCGGGTCGGGGCGGTCACGGCGGACGATGCTGCGTACATGGGTGAGACAGATCCCTTCGTGCGCCGACGAGTTGCGGTGAGCACCCGGCCCCGTGTCGGGGTCCCGAGAAGACCCCCGTTGATGGGGTCCCCTGGACAGGGACTCGCACCCTGGGGAATGCGATTCCGGCACCGGGCCGGGGGCTGCGTTCCTACAGAACACGCGGGCGCGGGTGGCAGACCATCTGGCGCACCCTGGCGAACCCTGGCGAATACTCGCAGGGCCCCTGAGGTGGCGGTTACTGTCAACTCAGTCGAGGAACCTGGGGGCTTGACGTGGACAGGGAGCCGAACACCCGTCTCGCGGACCTTTTCGGCCTGGCCGGCTGGTCCAAGGGAGAACTGGCGAGGCTGGTCAACCGGCAGGCGGCGGCCATGGGGCATCCGCAGCTGGCGACCGACACCTCGCGGGTACGGCGCTGGATCGACACGGGGGAGACCCCGCGCGACCCGGTGCCCAAAGTGCTGGCCGCCCTGTTCACCGAGCGCCTCGGCCGTGTCGTAACCACCGAGGACCTCGGTTTCGGGCGCTCAGGGCGCGCGGGGAAACGGCAGGCCATGGACGGTCTGCCGTGGCCGCCCGAGCGGACCGCAGCGGTCCTCACGGAATTCACGGGAATGGACCTCATGCTCAACCGACGCGGCCTGGTGGGCGCGGGCGCAGCGCTCGCCGCGGGATCCGCACTCAGCAGCGCCATGTACGACTGGCTGCACACCGATCCGGCACTGGCGGCAGATGCCCCGCGCTTCGACAACCCCCTGACCCCCGCAACCCTCGACCAGACCAGTTTCGACCGTTACGAAGCGGCCCCCGTGGGGTCGCAGGAGATCGACGCCCTGGAGCGTTCGGTGGAGGTCTTCCGCGCCTGGGACGCGGCCCGCGGCGGCGGGCTGCAGCGCAAGGCAGTGGTGGGCCAGCTCAACGAGGTCGGTGGCATGCTGGCCTACCGCCACCCCGATCACCTGCAGCGCAGGCTGTGGGGGGTAGCGGCCAACCTCGCCGTCCTCGCGGGCTGGATGTCCCACGACGTGGGCCTGGAGCCCACCGCGCAGAAGTACTTCGTCATCGCCGCGCACGCCGCGCGCGAGGGCGGCGACCGGCCCCGGGCGGGCGAGGCGCTCTCCCGGGCGGCCCGCCAGATGGTGCACCTGGGCCGTCCCGACGACGCCCTGGACCTGATGAAGCTGGCCAAGTCCGGTTCCGGCCAGGAGACCCTGCCGCGCACCCGCGCCATGCTGCACACCATCGAGGCCTGGGCGCAGGCGACCAAAGGGCAGGGCCAGGCCATGCGCCGCACCCTCGGCGAGGCGGAGGAGCTGTTCGTATCGGACAAAGGCGATGTGCCGCCGCCCAGCTGGATGCAGACCTTCAAGGAGGAGGATCTGTACGGGATGCAGGCACTGGCCTTCCGCACGCTCGCCGAGCACGACCCGGCCGCCGCCAAGCAGGCACAGCACTACGCGCAGAAGGCGCTGGCGCTGCGGATCGACGGCCGGCAGCGGTCGAAGATCTTCGACTATCTCTCCATGGCCTCGGCCTGCTTCATCGCCGACGACCCGGAGCAGGCGGACCGCTACGCACGGCTGGCGCTGGTGACGATCGGGGAGACCTCATCGCACCGCACCTGGGACCGGCTGCGCGAGATGTACCGCCTGACCGGGGAGTACGCGGGCTACGGCAAGATCCTTGAGCTGCGGGAAGAGATCCAGCAGGTCATGCCGAGGAAGAACCGGACCAACAACCCCAGGAACTTCACCCTCTGAACCCTCCGAGACCGCAGCCGGCGGGCCGAGGTCATCGCGGTGTCAGGCCTTCCGGCACTGGCATTCCTTCGCATCGGGCCTTCGTATCGGGTCGGTCCCTCAACCGGGACCTGCTGAGGGCACGTGAAAAGCGGGGCGGCCGGCAGCTGCATGCACCGACCGCACCAGGCGTACCCGCCGCGCCTCGCGTCCCTGCCCGGCCGTCCCTACCCACCGATCCTGGCGATCAGCACACACGCGTCGTCCTCGCGCTCGGCGCTGCCGAACTCCTCGACGACGATCCGCACACAGTCCTGCGCACTGCGGGCCGCGGCGAACCGCGGTGCCAGCGCCAGGAGCCGCTCGGCGCCCTCGTGCGCCGTGTCGGTGCTGTGTGCGCGGCGGGGCACCAGCCCGTCGGTGTGCAGCACCAACAGGTCCGAAGGGGCCAACTGCTCCGTGATCTGGGTGTAGTTGGCGCCAGTCGTCGCGCCCAGGAGGACACCCTCCGGGCGCTCGAGCGCACGTCCCGTCCCGTCGCGGAACAGCAGCGGGGCGGGGTGTCCTGCCTGGGACCAGACCAGTTGCAGGGTCTCGGGGTCGAAGCGGCAGCACACCGCGCTGCCCAGCGCGGGCTGCGCGGAGACGTCGAGCAGCTGGTTGAGATGGCCCATCAGCGGCCCGGGCTCCTGGCCCGCCACGGCCATGCCGCGCAGCGCGCCGAGCACCATCGCCATGCCGGAGGTGGCGGTGACGCCGTGTCCGGTGAGGTCGCCGACGCTCAACAGCGTCTTGCCGTCCGGGAGTTGGAGGGCGTCGTACCAGTCCCCGCCGATCAGTGCGCTGGTCCCGGAGGGGAGGTAGCGCGCGGCGAGGTCGAGGGCGACCGGGCCGCCTTGCGGGAACCGCAGGGAGCCGCGCCACGGCGGCAGCACGGCTTCCTGCAGCTCGACCGCAAGCCGGTGCTCTGTCTGCGCGATGTGCCGTTGGCGCTGCAGCGAGTCACGGGTCTCGCGCACCGCCCGCTGGCTGCGGCGCAGCTCGCTGACGTCCCGCAGCACGGCCCACATGCATGCGGTGCTGCCGTCGGCGTCGAGCACCGGCTCGCCCACCATGTGCACCGTGCGCACGCTCATGTCCGCGCGCACGATGCGGAATTCGCCGTCGATCGGCTTTCCGTCCACCAGGCAGTCCGTGACCATCGTGGTCAGCTGCTGCTGGTCCTCGGAGAAGACCAGGGAGGGGAGTTCGTCCAGGGTCAGCGGGCCGTCCGCGCTCTCCCTGCCGAAGATCCCGAAGAGTTCGTCGGACCAGCTCACCTCGTCGGTGAGCAGATTCCACTCGGCGCTGCCCACCCGGCTCAGCAGCGAGCCGCGCTCATGGGCGTCGGCCTCGGGCTCGGGCGGTGCGTCCTGCCCGGAGGTGTCCGGGCCGTGCTCGCCGAGCCCGACCGTCCCGCCCTCCTCGGAGTCGGCGGGAAGCCCTTCTCTGAGCTGGTCGAGATGGCCGTCGAGGTCGTCGAGGTGGTGCACCGCCAGGTCGCACAGGGCGCGCTGCCAGCGCAGCTGCGGGTCGGCGGTGGCCTCGCTCTCGGAGACGGCGTCACGGCGTACGGCGTCCAGGCCGCCGCGAAGGCGGCGTGCCTGGGTGATGAGTGCGTCGACCGCGTCACGCTCGGGTGGCTGGGCGGCTGGACGGTCCGCGAAGAGATGGGACGGCATGACGTACTCCGATATCAGGCGGCGCGTGGCCATGTCTGCGGCCAGGTCGGCCATGTCTGATGGAAGGGGCCGGTAACGACTCTTGCACAGCCTGCGACCGCCCGTAAGGGATTTGGCATTACCCGATACGGTGGTGCTTTTGGCATATGCCCCCGGCCTCCCTGTGGCAACCCCGTCAAGAATCGGCGGAATGGTGGGTTCCAAGCTAGGCTGCGGCGGCCGTATAGCTGCCGTCCCCGCCGATCCACGGTGGGAACGACGCATACGACCCGCGGTCACCGGCAAGAATGCCGGTCAGCGGAAATCCCGTTGCCAGCCTGTCCCCCGCACCGGATGCTGACCTCATGTTCGATCCAGACATAGCGCCCAGTGGCACCCTGCTCGGCCTCCTGCAGCGAGGCCGCGGCGACGGGACCCTGCACGCCCTCGCGGCGCCGCGCGCCGAGGCGCTCGCAGCGCTCAACGACAGCGTGCTGCGCGACCCCCGGCGCGACTGGCAGGTCGAGAACCGCTCCCTGTACTACGCACGCCTCTACATGCAGCTCGACGGCGGGCTCGAGGACATCGAACGCCACCTCTTCCACCCCGACGACCGCGTCGACACCTCGGAGGAGCGCACCGGCCTCGCCCTGGCCGTCCTGGGCCACCTCGCCTCCTACGGCCGCGACGCCGCGCTGCTGCTGCTGCGCAGCTACGCCGCGGCCGGCAGCAACTGGCGCTGGGCCCTGGACGAGCTCGCCCTGCGCGACGACGACGCCGGGCTCGCCACCCTGGCCCCCGCCGTCCTCGCCCGCTTCCCCAAGACCCCCAAGGGCGAGGCCGAGCTGGCCGCCGCCGTACGCGACGCCTTCGAGCCCCGGCCCTGGCGCCTGTGGGCCGAGGACCCGCGCTACGGCGAGCGCGTACGCGCCGCCCAGGAGCAGGGCAGCTTCGACCGCTGGCAGCGGCAGCTGCGCCCCAGCGGCCCGCGCCCCGGCTGGAGCGTGCGCGAGGTGCTGGACTGGGCCCAGCAGGGCCCCGAGCCGCACCCCGAGGAGCGCCGCCACATCGCCGCCGCCCGCTGCCTGGGCGCCGTCGCCGGACCCGAGGACCGCCCCGAACTGATCCAGGCCGCCCTCACCGGACCCGACGCCGCCCGCGCCGCCGCGCTGCGCCACCTCGCCGAGCGCGGCGACCCCGACGCCCTCGACCTCATCGAGGCCGCGGCCGCCGACCCCCGCTCCTCCCGCGCCCTGGCCGGCGCCGCCCTCGACGCCTTCTCGAGAATGCGCAGCACGGCCGCCGTCGCGCGGGCCCGCGCCTGGGCCCCGCGCGAGGACCGGCTCGGCGCGGCCGCCGCCACGATGCTCGCCTGCCGCGGCGCCCAGAGCGACGCCGACCTGGTGCTGGCAGCCCTGCGCAGGACGGTCCGCACCGAAGGCCCCGACGCCGACGGACTGTGGGAACTGGTCGACGGCGTCGGCCGCCTGGAGGTCGGCTGCGCGGCACCGGTTTTGCGCCACATCTACCGCGAGACCTCCTCCTCCCACCTCCGAGGCCGGGCCGCCAGCGCCCTGGCCGCCACCGACCCCGGCTTCGCGGCGGGCTTCGCCGTCGAGTGCCTGTGGGACTGCGAGGAGACCACCAGAGAGCTCGCCGCCCGCCACGCGGCCACCGGCGACGCCCGCGTCATGGAGCAGCTCCGCCGCCTCGCCGCCGACCCGGCGGAGGAGGACGAGGTCCAGACCGCCGTCCGCAGCCGCTTCGGGCCGGACGCGCCGGCGCTGTGACGCGGGGCCCCGGGCACCGCCTCTGAGGGCGCCGGACGGGCCGTGAGCCGCCCGGAGGCCGGCCCGCCGCCTTCGCGTCCGTACGCGCCGCCCCGGCGCCTCTACGGCGGCCGTGCCGGGCGGGGGCCAACGCTCATGGGACGTTCCCCGGCTGGAAAGATCCACGTGGCCGGGGCCACGCACGGCCCGTCGACAACAGCGGTATGCGAGTTGTCATCGTCACCGAATCCTTCCCACCCGATGTCAACGGCGTCGCCCACTGCGCCCTGGAAACCGCCCGGCACCTCGTCAGGCGCGGCCACGACCCCCTGGTCATCGCCCCGCTGGGCGCCCTGGGCGAGCAGGGCCACAGCGGCGGCCCCTGCCCCGTGGTCCGCCTCCCCTCCGTACCGTTGCCCGGCTACCCGCAGGTCCGCCTGGCCCTGCCGGGGCGCCGGCTGGCGGCCGAACTGGCCGCCCACCACCCCGATGTCGTCCACCTCGCCGGCCCCTTCGTCCTCGGGGCCCGCGGCATGGCGGCCGCCGCCCGCCGGGGCCTGCCCACCGTCGCCGTCTACCAGACCGACCTGGGCAGCTACGCCCGCACCTACCTCGGCACCGGAGCCGCGGCGGCCTGGCGCCGCATCCGCGCCGTGCACACCGCCGCCGACCGCACCCTGGCACCCTCCACCGCGGCCCTGCACGACCTGGCCGCACACGACGTGCCACGGCTGCGCCTGTGGCCGCGCGGCGTGGACTCCGCGCGCTTCCACCCCGCACGCCGTGACGAGGTGCTGCGCAGCTCCCTGCTGGCCGGTCGCGAGCTGCTCGTGGGCTACATCGGCCGGCTCGCCCCCGAGAAGGAAGTACGCCTGCTGGCCCCCACCTCCCGGCTGCCCGGCGTACGCACCGTGGTCATCGGCGACGGCCCCAGCGCGCCGGGTCTGCGCGCCGCCATGCCCGACGCGCGCTTCCTGGGCCGCCGCACCGGCGACGAACTCGCCCGCCTCTTCGCCTCATTGGACGTCTTCGTGCACACCGGCCCGTACGAGACCTTCTGCCAGACCGTCCAGGAAGCCATGGCCAGCGGCGTCCCCGTCGTGGCCCCGGCCTCCGGCGGCCCCCTCGACCTGGTCACCCACGGCCGCACGGGCCTGCTGGTGCCACCCGGCGACCCGGACGCGGTACGCGGCGCCATCCAGTTCCTCGCCCACGCCCCCGCCCTGCGCACCGCATACGGCACCGCCGCCCGCACCGCCGTCGCGGCCCGCACCTGGGAAGCCGTCGGCGACCAACTCCTGAGCCACTACGAGGACGTCCTCACGGCCCGGACGGCGGTGGCGGCATGAGGGCCTCCGGCGGAGGCGCGGGACCTCCTCGTGGCCGTACGGGCGCGGGCGGCCCGGGCGGCGGCGAACGGCTGGCCGTGGGCGGCTCCGGATCGCTGCGGATCGTACGGATCGCGAACTTCATCACCCCGGCTTCCGGCGGGCTGCGGACCGCGCTGCACGAGCTGGGGGCCGGATATCTGGCGGCGGGGCACGAGCCGGTGCTGATCCGGCCCGGCGCCGCCGCGCACGACCACATCACCGGGCAGGGACGGGTGATCACCCTTCCGGGGCCGGTGCTGCCCGGCACCGGCGGCTACCGCGTCCTGGCCGACCGGCGGCGGGTCCAGCGCGTCCTGGAGGCGCTGGCGCCCGACCGGCTGGAGGTCAGCGACCGCACCACCCTGCGCTGGACGGGGCAGTGGGCGCGCCGCGCCCGGGTGCCCTCGGTGATGGTCTCCCACGAGAGCGTGGACGCGGTGCTGCGGACCTGGGGCGTGCCCGACGGCCTGGCGCGCGGCGTCGCCGACCGGCTCAACTCCCGTACCGCGCACGCCTACAGCCGCGTGGTGTGCACGACGCAGTGGGCCGCGGCGGAGTTCACCAGGGTCGGGGCGCGCAACGTCCTGCGCGCACCGCTCGGCGTCGACCTCGCCACGTTCCATCCGGGCCGCCGGAGCGAGGAACTGCGGCAGCGGTACGCGGGCGGCTCACGCACCCTGCTCCTGCTCTGCTCCCGCCTCTCGCCGGAGAAACGGCCGGGCCGCGCCCTGGACGCACTCGCCGAGCTGCGCAGACACGGCACGGACGCCGTGCTCGTGGTCGCCGGCGACGGCCCCCTGCGCTCCCGCCTCCAGACCCGCGCCCGTGCGCAGCGCCTGCCCGTCACCTTCCTCGGACACATCGCCGACCGCGGCCGGCTCGCGGACCTCCAGGCGAGCGTGGATCTCGCCCTGGCCCCCGGCCCCGCCGAAACGTTCGGCCTCTCCGCCCTGGAAGCCCTCGCCTGCGGCACCCCCGTGGTCGCCGCCGCCTCCTCGGCCCTCGCCGGCATCATCGGCCCCGCGGGCGAGACCGCCCTCGACGACGGCTCCTCCTTCGCCGGCGCGGCCCGCCGCCTCCTCGCCCGTCCCCACCACCGCCCCCGGGCCCGCCACCGCGCCGAACAGTACGGCTGGCACACAGCAGTCGACGCCTTCCTCACGGCCCACGACGCCCCCACCTTGCACACCATCCGCACGGCGCACAGAAGGGACAGCGCGGCATGGCGCGGAACGAGCTAGCGGGGCCTTCCCCGCCCCGGCAGGGGCGCGGGGAACTGCGCGACCAGCCCCCACCGGCCCGCAGCCGAACGACCACACTCCCAGCGAAGCGCCCCACCGGACACAGGCCGTACGACGGCGACGCCATCCGCTTCGCAGCGCTCGGCGACTCCCTCACCGAAGGCCTCGGGGACCCGGCGCCCGGGGGCGGCGGCTGGCGCGGGTGGGCCGCACTGCTGGCGGACGGGCTGGGGGAGCGGCCAGGAGCGACGCGGCTGGTGAATCTCGCGCGCAGCGGCGCGCTGGCCGCCGACGTGGCGGGGCGTCAGCTCACCGCCGCGCGACGGGCGGGGCCGCAGCTGGCGTCCGTCATCGTCGGGGGCAACGACACCCTGCGCGCCGCCTTCGACATCGGGTCTGTGGTGGAGTCCCTGGACCGGACGTACGGGGCACTGCGCGCCGAAGGGGCCGTGCTGCTGACCGCCTGTCTGCCGGACCCGGGGCGGATGCTGTGTCTGCCCGCGCCGCTGGCCCGCCCCCTCGGGCGCCGGATGCGGGCCGTCAACCAGGCCGTACACGCGCTGTCCCGGCGGCACGGAGCCCTGCATCTGCACCTCGCCGACCAGCGGTGGGTCGCCCGGCGCGCCGCCTGGAGCGTTGACCGGCTGCACCCCAGCGAGCTGGGGCACCGGCTGCTGGCGGGGGAGTTCCACGCCGCGCTGAGCGCCGCCGGCCTGGCGTACGGCCCGCCGCCCGGCCCGAGGCCCGACGGCCCGGCGCCCACCCTCGCCGCCTCGGCCTGGTGGATGGCCACCCGCGGCACCCGCTGGATCGCCGACCGCTGCACCGACCTGCTCCCCGGCCTGCTGGGCCTGGCCGCCCTGGAGTGCCACCACGCCGTCCGCGGCCGTACCCACCTCCTGGACGCCCGCTCCCACCTCGCCACCCACACCGCCCTGGCCGAACGTGCCTGCTTCCCGCCGGCCGCCGACCGGAGCCCCGCCACCTCGTCGGCGTAGCCCCCGTCGGCACCGCCCCGCCGTGGCCAAAAGCCCCCGAATCACCCCGCGCAGCAGCGCACGGCGGGCAAGAGGGTTGGGACAATGGGCGGATGACGGGACGCTGGGAGTTCTGGGTCGATCGGGGCGGTACGTTCACGGACGTGGTGGGCAGGCGGCCCGACGGGCGGCTCGTCACCGGCAAGCTGCTGTCGCACAATCCGGAGCGGTACCGGGACGCGGCCGTCGCGGGGATCCGGGCGATGCTGGACCTGGCGCCGGACGAACCGGTACCGGCCGAGCAGGTGGCCGTGGTCAAGATGGGCACCACCGTGGCGACCAACGCGCTGCTGGAGCGCAAGGGCGAGCCGACGGCCCTGGTGATCACGGAGGGGTTCCGGGACGCGCTGCGCATCGCCTACCAGAACCGTCCCCGCATCTTCGACCGGCACATCGTGCTGCCCGAGGCGCTGTACGAGCGGGTGATCGAGGTGCCCGAACGGGTGGACGCACAAGGGGAGGTGGTGCGCCCGCTGGAGGCGGAGGCGGTGCGCGAGGCGCTGGAGCGGGCCCGGCGCGAGGGGGTGCGCAGCGCGGCGGTCGTGCTGCTGCACGGCTACCGCCACCCGGCCCACGAGAAGGCCGTCGCCGCGCTGGCGCGCCGGGCCGGTTTCGCGCAGGTGAGCTGCTCGCACGAGGTCAGCCCGCTGATGAAGCTCGTACCGCGCGGCGACACGACCGTCGTGGACGCCTATCTCTCGCCGATCCTGCGCCGGTACGTGGACGAGGTAGCCGACCAACTCCCGGGCATCCGGCTGATGTTCATGCAGTCCAACGGCGGGCTGCGCCAGGCCGAGCACTTCCGCGGCAAGGACGCGGTGCTCTCGGGCCCCGCGGGCGGCGTGGTCGGCATGGCCCGGTCCTCCGCCGAGGCGGGGCACGAGAAGGTGATCGGCTTCGATATGGGCGGCACCTCCACCGATGTCTCGCACTACGCGGGCGAGTTCGAGCGGGTCCTGGGCAGCGAGGTGGCGGGCGTACGGATGCGGGCGCCCATGATGAACATCCACACCGTCGCGGCGGGCGGCGGCTCGGTGCTGCACTTCGACGGGCGCCGCTACCGCGTCGGCCCGGACTCGGCGGGCGCGGTGCCCGGACCCGCCTGCTACCGCCGCGGCGGACCGCTGACCGTCACGGACGCCAATGTGATGCTGGGACGGGTCCAATCGGCCCACTTCCCGGCGGTGTTCGGCCCGCGGGGCGATGAGCGCCTCGACGCGGAGACGGTCCGCGCCCGTTTCGCCGAGCTGGCGCAGGAGACCGCACGGGCGGTCGGTGACCGGCGCAGCCCGGAGGAGGTCGCCGCCGGATTCCTGGACATCGCGGTCCTGAACATGGCCAACGCCGTCAAGAAGATCTCCGTGCAGCGCGGCCACGACGTCACCCGCTACGCCCTGACCAGCTTCGGCGGCGCCGGCGGCCAGCACGCCTGCGCGGTCGCCGACGCGCTGGGCATCGACACCGTCCTGGTCCCGCCGCTGGCCGGGGTGCTCTCCGCGTACGGCATCGGCGTCGCGGACGCCACCGCCATGCGCGAACAGGCCGTCGAGGTCGAGCTGACCGGCGACTCGGCCGTCCAAGTCCAGGACATCTGCGCGGAGTTGGCGCGCGAGAGCACGCAGGAGCTGCTGGCGGAGGGGGTGCCGCGCGAGAGCATCACCACCCGGGCGCGGGTGCTGCTGCGCTACGCCGGCACGGACAGCGCGCTCGCCGTCCCGCTGGCCGCCGCCGACGCCATGGCCCGGGAGTTCGTCCGCGAGCACCGCGCGCGGTACGCCTTCACCATGGACAAGCCGCTGGTGGCCGAGGCGGTCTCGGTCGAGGCGGCGGGCGCGGCGGGCGGCGCGGCCCGGCACGAGATCGCCGCCGAGGAGCGCGCGGGCGATCTCCAGCCGCTCGCCAGGGTGAGGATGTTCACCCAGGGGCGGTGGCAGGACACCGAGCTGTTCGCGCGGGGCGAGCTGCGGCCCGGCGACACCCTCACCGGACCCGCGATCATCGCCGAGGAGGACGCCACCACGGTCGTCGACCCGGGCTGGCGCGCGACGCCGGGGGAGCGCGGCCACCTGCTGCTCAGCCGGGTGCGCCCGCGCCCCGGACGGGTCGCGGTCGGCACCGACGCCGACCCCGTGATGCTGGAGGTCTTCAACAGCCTCTTCATGGCCATCGCCGAGCAGATGGGGGTGCGCCTGGAGAACACCGCCCACTCCGTCAACATCAAGGAGCGGCTCGACTTCTCCTGCGCGCTCTTCGACTCCGAGGGCAACCTCATCGCCAACGCCCCCCACATTCCCGTGCACTTGGGGTCGATGGGGGAGTCCATCAAGGAGGTGCTCAAGCGGCGCGGCGGCGAGATGCGGCCGGGCGATGTGTACGCGATCAACGACCCGTACCACGGCGGCACCCACCTGCCGGACGTCACCGTCGTCACCCCCGTCTTCGACGAGAACGGCGCCGAGCTGCTGTTCCTGGTCGCCTCGCGCGGCCACCACGCCGAGATCGGTGGCATCACCCCCGGCTCCATGCCCGCCTTCAGCCGGACCATCCAGGAGGAGGGCATCCTCTTCGACAACTGGCTTCTCGTACGGGACGGCAGGCTGCTGGAGGAGGAGACCCGCGACCTGCTCGCCGCGGGCCCCTACCCCTCGCGGGCGCCGGACGCCAATATCGCCGATCTGCGCGCCCAGATCGCCGCCAACGAGAAGGGCATCCGCGAACTGCGCCGGATGATCGGCCAGTTCGGCATCGAGGTCGTACGCGCGTACATGGGACACGTGCAGGACAACGCCGAGGAGTCGGTGCGCCGGATCATCGCCGGCCTCGGCGACGGCTCCTGCCGCTACGAGACCGACAGCGGCGCCGTCATCCAGGTCGCGCTGCGGGTGGACCGCCGGGCGCGCAGCGCCGTACTGGACTTCACCGGCACCTCGCCCCAGCAGCCGGGCAACGCCAACGCGCCCAGCTCGGTGGTGATGGCCGCGGTCCTGTACGTCTTCCGCACCCTGGTCGCCGAGGACATCCCCCTCAACAGCGGCTGTCTGAAGCCGTTGGAGGTCCGCATCCCCGAGGGATCCATGCTGGCGCCGGTCTTCCCCGCGGCCACCGTCGCGGGCAACGTGGAGACCTCGCAGGCCGTGACCGGCGCACTCTACGCGGCACTCGGCGTCCAGGCCGAGGGCTCGGGCACGATGAACAACGTCACCTTCGGCAACGAGCGGGTGCAGTACTACGAGACGGTGGCCAGCGGCGCGGGCGCGGGCGACGGCTTCGACGGCGCGGACGCGGTGCAGACCCATATGACCAACTCCCGGCTGACCGACCCCGAGGTCCTGGAGTGGCGCTATCCGGTACGGGTGGACGGCTTCGCGCTGCGGGAGGGCAGCGGCGGCCCCGGCAGGTGGCACGGCGGCTGCGGCACGGAACGGCGGCTGCGCTTCCTGGAGCCCATGACGGTGGCCCTGCTGACCGGCCACCGCAGGGTCCCGCCGTACGGCATGGCGGGCGGCGGCCCCGGCGCCACCGGCGCCAACTCCGTTGAACGCGCGGACGGTTCGGTGGAGGAGCTGGCCGGCTGCGATGTCGCACAGCTGGACGCGGGGGATGTGCTGGTGGTCCGTACACCGGGAGGCGGGGGGTACGGCGAGCCCGCGGCCGACTGAGGGTCAGCCCCGCCCGGCGGGGCGGGGCACGAAGCGTACGGGGGTCCCCGGGACGGCCTGGGCCGCGGCCGCGAGGTGGCGTTCGGGGACGACGCCGACGACCGGGTAGCCGCCGGTGGTGGGGTGGTCGTTGAGGAAGAGCACCGGCAGGCCGTTCGGCGGGACCTGGAGCGCGCCCAACGGCATGCCCTCACTGGCCAGTTCACCCTCGCGGCCGCGTTCCAGCGCCGGGCCCTCGGTGCGCAGGCCGATGCGGTTGCTGGCCGAGGAGACCGCGAAGCGGCCTTCGGCCAGCGTGCGCAGCCCCCGGGCGGTGAACCAGCCCTCGCGCGGGCCCAGCACGAGCGGCAGGACCAGCTCCCGTACGGGGCCCGGGTGCGGGACGGTGTCGACGGCGGGCGGCGGCCCGTACGGATCGCCCAGCGGCAGCACGGCCCCCTCGGTCAGCGGTGCGGGGCCGAGCCCGGACAGGATGTCGGTGGCACGGCTGCCGAGCACCGCATCGGCCTGCACACCGCCGCGGAAGGCCAGATAGGAGCGCAGCCCGTAGGTGGCGGCACCGGCCTCCAGGACGGCGTCCGCCGGGACGTGCACCGGCGCGCCCCAGGGTGCGGGGCGGCCGTCGACGCGCACCGTGCAGGGCGCGCCAGTTACGGCGACGGTGGTGGCCGTGCGCACCCGTACGGCACAGCCGTTGAGCGTCGTCTCCAGCGTGGCGGCCGACTCCGGGTTGCCCACCAGACGGTTGGCCAGGCGGTGCGCGGGTTCGTCCAGGGCCCCGGCCCGCGGCACGCCCAGGTGCGCGTGGCCGGGCCTGCCCAGGTCCTGGACGGTGGTCAGGGCCCCGGCGCGCAGCACGGACAGGGCGCGGTCGGTCATACGGGCTCTTCCTGGGCGGGCACCTGCCGGTGGTCGGCGGCGCGGTCGGCGGGGACGAAGCGGACCCGGGTGCCCGGCGACAGCAGTGCCGCGGGCTCGCGGGAGGTGTCCCACAGCACGGCGTCGGTGGAGCCGATCAGCTGCCAGCCGCCGGGGGAGGAGCGCGGGTACACCCCGGTGTACGGGCCCGCCAGGGCCACCGCGCCGATGGGGACCTTGGTGCGCGGGGTGCTGCGGCGCGGCACGTGGAAGCGCTCGGGCAGGCCCGTCAGATAGCCGAATCCGGGCGCGAATCCGCAGAAGGCGACGCGGAATTCGGTGCCGGAGTGGATCCGCGGGACCTCCTGGGGCGCAACGCCCCACAGGGCGGCGACCTCGGCGAGGTCCGGGCCGTCGTAGCGCACCGGGAGCTCGACGGTGCCCTCGCCCTCGCGCGCGGGCGGCGGGATCTCCCAGGAAGGCAGTTCGGCGGCCAGCCGCAGCGGGTCGCGCAGCCCGTCGAGCAGGACCGTACGGGCGGCCGGCACGATCTCGCGCACCGGCGGCAGGGTGCCGGCGGCGGCCCTGCGCAACAGCTCGGCGTGCAGCGCCTGCACGGCCTGCCCGCTGTCCACCTCGATCAGCAGCCCGTGCTCGCCGACCGGCAGCGGCCTCACGCGAAGCTCCGAACGCGCACGCCCGCGGCCTCCAGCTCGGACCGTACGCGGTGGGCGAGTCGGGCCGCGCCGGGGGTGTCGCCGTGCAGGCACAGCGAGCGCGCCGCGACCTCCACGCGGGTGCCGTCGCGGGAGGTGACGGCGCGGTCCCTGGCCAGGCCCAGGGCGCGCTTGACCACCTCGTCGCCGTCGTGCACGACCGCGCCGGGCTCGGTGCGCGGGACCAGGGTGCCCTCGGCGGTGTAGGCGCGGTCGGCGAAGGCCTCGCCGACGGTGGGGAGCCGGGCGCGCCCGGCGGCGCGGTGCAGCAGCGAGCCGGGCAGGCCCAGGACGGGCAGCGCCGAGCCCGCGGTCCGTACGCCCTCCACGACGGCGGCGGCCTGCTCCCCGTCGTGCACACAGCGGTTGTAGAGCGCGCCGTGCGGTTTGACGTAGCCGACGCGGGCCCCCGCGGCGCGCGCGAAGATCTCCAACGCGCCGATCTGGTAGGCGATCTCGTCGGCCAGCTCGCGCGGCGGTACGTCCATCGCGCGGCGTCCGAAGCCCGCCAGGTCGCGGTAGGAGACCTGGGCGCCGATGGTGACGCCGCGCTCGGCGGCGCTCTCGCACACCCGCCGCATGGTGCTGGGGTCGCCCGCGTGGAAGCCGCAGGCCACATTGGCGCTGGTGACGACGGAGAGCAGGGCCTCGTCGTCGGTGAGATGCCAGCGGCCGAAGCCCTCCCCGAGGTCGGCGTTGAGGTCGATCGCGGGGGTGGCCGCCGGCTCGCTCATGTACGTCCGTTCCTGAAGTGCCCGGATGGCGAAGTGACAGGGTCCGGCGGTCGGTTGGGTCGCTGCCCAGCCGCTCGGCTGCCCGTGCAGGGGCCGGTGGCCCGGATCCTGAAGTGCGTGTGCATACGGGGCCGGTCGGCCCGTATCCGTAGTGACTCTCCCCCGAGGGCACCCGAGCCGACCGGCGTTGCCATCAACGTAAGCGATTGTTCAACGATCCGACAAGAGGTGTGTTGTCTCGTTCTTCCATCTGGGATTGACTTCCGCTCACACAGCACAGGGGCGGAACCGAGAACGGGGAGCACGAGATGGCGACCGGAGTGGAGAAAACCGATCGGGTGCGGCTCGCCGAGGTGTCCGCGCTGGAGACGGACCGGGTGCTGCTGGGGCGCTCCAGCACCGCCGAGCGAGTCGCCGACATTCTCAGGGACCGCATCACCGAAGGGTACTTCCCGCCCGGGGCCCGTCTGTCGGAGGAGAGCATCGGGGGCGCTCTGGGCGTCTCGCGCAACACGCTGCGCGAGGCGTTCCGGCTGCTCACGCACGAACGGCTGCTGGTGCACGAGCTCAATCGCGGAGTCTTCGTACGCCTGGTGACGGTCGAGGACCTGGACGACATCTTCCGGGTGCGCACGCTCGTGGAGTGCGCGGCGGTACGCGGCCTGAGCGAGCCGCCCTACGGCGTCGAGGCCATCGAGGCGGCCGTCGTCGCCGGGGAGACCGCCTCGCGCCAGCGTCTGTGGCAGGACCTGTCGACCGCCAACATCCGCTTCCACCAGGCGATCGCCGGCCTGGCGGGCAGCCCGCGCACGGACGAGCTGATGCGCGCGGTGCTGGCCGAACTGAGGCTGGTCTTCCATGTGATGGACGACCCGCGGCGCTTCCACGCGCCCTACCTGACCCGCAACCGGCAGATCCTGGAAGCGCTGCAGGCCGGGGACGGCGGTGAGGCCGAGCGGCTGCTGGTGTCCTATCTGGAGGACTCGCGCCGTCAGCTCTCCGGGGCGTACGCGCAGCGCATTGCCGCGGGGTGAGATTCGCTCCCACAGGGCTCTTGTCGGATCGTTGAACAATCGCCTAGCCTCCTCGCATCCTCCTCACGGTCCGCGTGGGGTCCCGTATGCGGAAGGCGGACCCATGATCGTGCTGCTCGGCGTGCTCGTGGTCGTGATCGGTTTCGCGACGAAACGCAATCCGCTGCTGGTGGTGGGCGTGGCGGGCATCGCCACCGGCCTGCTGGGCGGGCTGTCACCCGTCAAGATCCTCGCCGCTTTCGGGGACGGATTCGCCTCCAGCCGCGCAGTGACGATCTTCGCCATCACCCTCCCGGTGATCGGCCTCCTGGAGCGCTACGGCCTCCAGGAACAGGCCCGCCACCTCATAGCCCGCTTCGGCAAACTCACCACCGGGCGCTTCCTCGCGCTCTACCTGGGACTGCGGCAGATCGGCGCCGCCGTCGGACTGACCAACGTCTTCGGGCACGCCCAGACCGTGCGCCCGCTCGCCGTCCCGATGGCCGAGGGCGCCGCCGAACGCAAGCACGGCACCCTGCCCGACAAGACCCGCGAGAAGGTCCGCTCCTTCTCCGCCAGCGCCGACAACGTCGGGCTCTTCTTCGGCGAGGACGTCTTCCTGGCCGTCGGCTCGATCCTGCTGATCACCGGCTTCGTCAACACCACCTACGGCACCCACCTCGAACCGCTGCACCTGGCGCTGTGGGCCATCCCGACCGCGGTGTGCGCCTTCGCCGTGCACGGCTGGCGACTGCTGCGCCTGGACCGCCAGTTGGAGCGCGAGCTGCTCACCGCCAACGCCGCCACGCTCACCAAGGAGGCCGCCAAGTGATCCAGGCCGAGTGGTTCTACTGGCTGGTCGGCCTCATCTTCCTGGTGATGGCCGCCATGATGTTCACCGACCGCACCAACCCCAAGCGCCACGGCACCGCCGCCTTCTGGGGACTGATCGGCCTCGGATTCATCTACAGCACCTGGGTGGTGGCCAAGAAGGCCCCGCCCGAGCCGCTGGGCCTGGCCGTCCTGGCCATGGCCTGCCTGGCCGGCTTCGGCTTCACCGGGCGCGGCACCCCCCGTACCACCACCGCCGAACAACGCGCCGCCAGCGCCCGCAGGTTGGGCAACAAGCTGTTCGTGCCCGCGCTGACCATCCCCGTGGTCGCCATGGTCTGCGCCGTCGGCGTCAAGAAGATCCGCATCGGCGGCGAACCCCTCCTCCAGGAGGGCAGCGAGACCATCCTGGGCCTGGGCATCGGCGCGATCGTCGCGCTCATCGTGGGCATGGTGATGCTGCGCGAGAAGCGCGTCGCGGTCCCCGTACAGGCCGGACGCTCCATGTTGGAGGCGATGGGCTGGGCGATGCTGCTGCCCCAGATGCTCGCCACCCTCGGCCAGATCTTCCAGGTCTCCGGCGTCGGCAAGCAGGTCGGCATCCTCGCCTCGGCCGTCCTGCCCAAGGACTCCCTCTACATCGCCGTCGTCGTCTACTGCGCCGGGATGTTCCTGTTCACCACCATCATGGGCAACGCCTTCGCCGCCTTCCCCGTGATGACCGCGGCCGTCGGATGGCCGGTCCTGGTCGAGCACTTCGGCGGCAACCCCGCCGCCGTCCTGGCCATCGGCATGCTCGCCGGATTCTGCGGCACCCTCGTCACCCCCATGGCCGCCAACTACAACATCGTCCCGGCCGCCCTGCTGGAGCTGAAGGACCAGTACGGCCCCATCAAGGCCCAACTGCCCACCGCGGGCGTGCTGCTCGGCTGCAACATCGTGATCATGTCCGTGTTCGCCTTCTGACCGGGCCGCCCGCACCCGCCTGCCCCGCCTTCCCACCACCGCCGAGGACGTACGTATGACCCGGGTACTGCTGACCGGATTCGAGCCCTTCGACGGCGAGCGCACCAACCCCTCCTGGCAGGCGGTACGCGCCGTCGCCGAAGCGCCGCCCACCGGGCTGAGCATCACCACCGCCGAGCTGCCCTGCGTCTACGGCGACGCGCTGAGCGCCCTGCGCTCGGCCGTCGAGGCCCGCGACCCCGAGCTGGTGCTGTGCGTCGGACAGGCCGGCGGGCGCCCCGACATCACCGTGGAGCGCGTCGCCGTCAACATCGACGACGCCCGTATCCCCGATGTGGCGGGCGCCCAGCCGATCGACGAGCCGATCGTGCCGCAAGGGCCCGCCGCCTACTTCGCCACCCTGCCCGTCAAGGCCTGCGTGGCCGCCGTACGCGCCGCCGGACTGCCCGCCTCCGTCTCCAACACCGCCGGCACCTTCGTGTGCAACCACGTCTTCTACGGCCTGCTCCACCTGGCCGCCACCGAGCGCCCCGGCCTGCGCGGCGGCTTCGTCCACGTCCCCTACGCACCCGCACAGGTCACCGGACGGTCGCTGCCCTCACTCCCGGTGAGCGCCGTCGCCCAGGCGCTCGGTGTGATCGCCGCCACCGCCGCCACCACGACAGTGGACGTCAAGGCTGTGGGCGGCGCCACACACTGACGCTGCGCACCGCGCCGTTTCGTCCGTTGTCAGTGTCAGCGCCTACTCTGTGCGACGTGACTTTTCCTGCCCCCGGGGCCACGACGCCCCAGCTCAACGGCACCGTCCGGTCCGACGGGCCGGCCCGGCCCGCGCCCGGCCCGGCCGCCGACGAGGGCCTGTCCCGCCGACTGCGCGCCCTGGCGTGCACCGCGCCGCTGCACGACCTCGACGTGCGCAAGGCCAACCTCGCGGGCGAGTACGGGGTGTACGCCATGGCCGAGGTGGCGCTGGCCGCCATCGACCTCGTCACGCTCAACATGGACTTCGACACCGGCGCCGACCACGAACAGATAGTGGCCCGCCTGCTCCCGCGCGTGGCCGCGCAGGCACCCCAGCGGCCCGCCGCCGAGCACGAGCGGGTCGCCCGCTGGGTGCTGGAGAACCTGATCAACGTCGGCAGCGTGGACCGCGGCTTCCGCGCCGTGTACGGCACCTTCGGCGCCGACGGCGAGTACATCCGCCGCGACTACGACTTCAAGCTGATCGAGGAGGTCCCGGGCCCCGGAGGCGGCGTCTACCTGCGCACCACCGACGAGGCGGTCAACGTCCTGGTCGGCGCCCTGGACACGGACGTCACCAGCGCCCAGATCGCCGCCGAGGTCAAGCTGGAGGTGCTGATCAACCGCGGCCGCCTCGCCGATGCCCAGCTCGCCGCCGAGCAGGCCCGCTACCGCACGGTCCAGTACGCCGAGACCCTCCGCAAGACCCTGGACGCCACCCGGCGCAACGTCCGCGCGGTGGACTGGCTCCAGGCCGTCCCCGACATGATCGCCGAGGCGCTGGACCACGTCGCGGACCGCTACCGCCACGAGAACGCCATCCTCACCAACATCCGCAAGGCGCGCGACGAGGCCGAGGCCGTCGACCACAAGACCGGCGAGCACAAGCGGCGCGCCGCCGAGCTGGTCGACATCGTCAAGGACTGCATCCGCCGCCACACCCAGCTGCAGTCCCGGCTGCTGGAGGCCGGCCCGCTCTTCCGCGCCGAGCAGGACCGCCAGGCCTTCGCGCCGCCCGCCGCCCGCGCGGGCCTGGACCTGTACGGCCAGCTCCTCGCCCCGACCCTGCCGCTGCCCGTCGAAGGCGCGATCCGCGTCACCGACGCCTTCTTCGCCCGCGGCACGGGCCTGCGCACCCCGCTGTCCGTACGCGTCGGCGACCTCGTCGACATACTGCTCACCCCGCCCATGGAGCGCGAGCACCTGGGCGCCGAGATGCCCGAGCCGGACCTGATCGCCACCCCCGACGACAGCCGCTTCAGCGAGGCGCAGCTGGAGGCGGCCATGGAGCTCCTCGACCTGCCCGCCGACGCACCCCGCCGCCTCTCCGGCCTGCTGGCCGACGCCCGCCGCCAGGACCCCGAACTCCCCTACCTGGTCGCCCTGCTGGCGGTACACGCCGCCAGCCCGCCGGTCGGCACCGCCTACCGCCAGGGCGAACAGCAACTCCTCTTCGCCGTCGACGACGGAACCCAGCTCACCGACCCCGAATTCGGCGGCGCCGACCTGATAGTGGGCACCGCACTCCTGGACGCAGCGGGCATGGCGGCCGACCGGTCGGAGGCGGCCTGATGCGAGGGCTCACGGCGCGCGGCCGACGCCTCTCGGCGTGCGGCCCGGCGCGCACGGCCTGTGGCCGGCATGTCCCGGGACGAGCCCCGGCGCCCATGGCGCACGGCCGGCGCCCCTTGGGCTGCCGCCGGTCCGGCACCGCCGGGCCGCGCCGCGGAGCGTCCCGCCGCTGCGGCGCAGAGACCTTCGCCCTGCGGGGGCGGCTGTCCGCGGCACCGCGC
>NZ_JBSIBZ010000055.1:0-63408 GCF_058245575.1 Streptomyces sp. UF-297
CCCCCCCCCCCCCCCCCCCCCCCCCCGCGCCGAATGGCTCGCCGCCAAGCTCTCGGACACCGGCTTCCCGACCGCCGAGATCTGGGAGACCGAGGGCGACGGCCTGCCCGCCGTCTTCGCCGAATGGCCCTCGGGCGACCCCGGCGCGCCCACGGTGCTCGTCTACGGACACCACGACGTCCAGCCCGCCGCCCGCGAGGACGGCTGGCACACCGACCCCTTCGAGCCGACCACCGTCGAGGGCAGGCTCTACGCCCGCGGCGCCGCCGACGACAAGGGCCAGGTCTTCTTCCACACCCTGGGCGTGCGCGCCCACCTCGCCGCCACCGGCCGCACCGCGCCCGCCGTCAACCTCAAGCTCCTCATCGAGGGCGAGGAGGAGTCCGGCTCCCCGAACTTCCCCGCCCTCATCCAGCGCCACGCCGACCGCCTGGCCTGCGACGCGGTCATCGTCTCCGACACCGGCATGTGGGCCGAGGACACCCCCACCGTCTGCACGGGCATGCGCGGCCTGACCGACTGTCAGATCGACCTGTACGGCCCCGACCAGGACATCCACTCCGGCTCCTTCGGCGGCGCGGTCCCCAACCCCGCCACCGAGGCCGCCCGCCTGGTCGCCGCCCTGCACGACGAGGACCGCAGGGTCACCGTCCCCGGCTTCTACGACGGCGTGGTCGAACTCACCGACCGCGAGCGCGAACTCTTCGCCGAGCTGCCCTTCGACGAGGAGCGGTGGCTGCGCACCGCGCACTCCCACGCCGCCCTCGGCGAGGCGGGCAACACCACCCTCGAGCGCATCTGGGCCCGCCCCACCGCCGAGGTCAACGGCATCGGCGGCGGCTATCAGGGCCCCGGCGGCAAGACCATCGTCCCCTCCGCGGCCCAGCTCAAGCTCTCCTTCCGGCTGGTCGCGGGCCAGGACGCGGAAAAGGTCCAGCAGTCCGTACGCGACTGGGTCGCCGCCCGCCTGCCCGACGGCATCCGCCACGAGATCACCTTCTGGGGCGCCACCCGCCCCTGCCTGACCCCGCTGGACCACCCCGCCCTGCAGTCCGTCGTACGCGCCATGGGCCGGGCCTTCGAGACGAAGATCCGCTTCACCCGCGAGGGCGGCTCGGGCCCCGCCGCCGACCTCCAGGACGTCCTGGGCGTACCCGTCCTCTTCCTCGGCATCTCCGTCCCCTCCGACGGCTGGCACGCGCCGAACGAGAAGGTCGAGCTGGACCTGCTGATGAAGGGCGTGGAGACCGCCGCCCACCTGTGGGGCGACCTGGCGGAGAACTGGCGCCCCGCCTGAGCCCGCCCGCCTTTCCCGCGCTCCACGCTCGTACGCAGCAATCACCTTTGCCACAGGGGGAGTTGGAAACCGCAGTGACCACCTGGACCGACCACAGCGCCGACCGGCCGATCACCTTCAGCGCGGCCAGCGGCATCGACCGCTCCGCCCACCACCGCCTGGACGAGGCCTGGCTCGCGGCGGCGTGGAGCCACCCCACGACCCGCGTCTTCGTGGTCTCCGGGGGCCAGGCGCTCATCGACGACACCCCCGACGGCCGCACCGAACTGGTCATGACGCCCTCCTTCGAGGCGCCGCCCACCGAGACGCACCGCTACTTCCTCGGCACCGACGAGGACGGCGTGCGCTACTTCGCCCTGCAGAAGGACTCGCTGCCGGGCCGGATGGACCAGTCCGCGCGCCCGGCCGGGCTGCGCGAGGCGGGCCTGCTGCTCTCCGAGCGCGACGCCGGGCTCCTCGTACACGCCGTCGCACTGGAGAACTGGCAGCGGCTGCACCGCTTCTGCTCGCGCTGCGGCGAGCGCACCGTCATCGCCGCGGCAGGCCACATCCGCCGCTGCCCGGCCTGCGGCGCCGAGCACTACCCGCGCACCGACCCGGCCGTGATCATGCTGGTCACCGACGAGGAGGACCGCGCGCTGCTGGGCCGTCAGGTCCACTGGCCCGAGGGCCGCTTCTCCACCCTGGCCGGCTTCGTGGAGCCGGGGGAGTCCATCGAGCAGTCGGTGGCCCGCGAGGTCTTCGAGGAGGCGGGCGTGGTCGTCGGCGACGTGGAGTACGTCGCCAGCCAGCCCTGGCCCTTCCCCTCCAGCCTGATGCTCGGCTTCATGGCGCGCGCCACCTCCTCCGAGATCCGGGTGGACGGCGAGGAGATCGAGGAAGCGCGCTGGTTCTCCCGCGAGGACCTGCGGGCCGCCTTCGAGTCCGGCGAGGTACTGCCCCCGTACGGCATCTCCATCGCCGCCCGCCTCATCGAGATGTGGTACGGCAAGCCCCTGCCCAAGCCCTGACGCCGCCCGCCGCCGAGGCCCCCTTCAGGAGGCCTCGGCGGCCCTGCGGAACAGACCGCCCACCTCGTCACCGAAGTAGCTGCTGTACGAGGTGGTGTCGTCGCCGCCCTCGTCGTGGCCGCCCACGACCCCAACCACCGTGCCCAGCCCCGTATCCGGGTCGATACCGGTGAGCAGGGGCCCGCCGCTGGTGCCGTCGGGCAGCCCCTGGCAGCCGAGGCGCAACTGCGCCGGGCCGAGCGCGCCGGTGGTGTTCTGACAGGCGACGGGGCGCTCCTGGCCGTCCGGGTAGCCGATGACCCGGGCGGGGCGCCCGACGGGCGGGCGCAGCCCCAGCCGCTCGGCGCCGGTGACGTCCTCGATCCGGGCGTCGCCGCCGCCCGCCTCGCGGACGGTGAGGAACGCCACATCGCGGTCCGGGTCCCGGTCGCTGACCCAGCGCGGGTCCACGACGATCCGCGAGGGCACCCAGACCCCGTACGGCGCGCGACCGTCGTGATAGCCCGGCACGAACGCCAGATCCGTACGGAAACCGCCGGAGTGCACACAGTGCGCGGCCGTGACCACCACCGTGCCCGAGGCGGAGCGCACCACGCTCGCGGTGCACTCGTGGTCCGCGCCGCCCCTGCCGGGCGAGAACAGGGCGCCGACGGCGGGCACCGGCGCGGTGGGCGCGGCCCGCAGCGGACCGGAGGCCGCCAGTGCGAGCGCACTGCCGGACGGCGCACGGCCGGCGTCCGCACGCGGGCCGGGACGGCCGCCATCGAGAGCGGACCGCACCGCGGCCCCGGTCGCATCGCCCTCGGCGGCAGGCTCCACGTACACACCCGTCACCGGATCGCCCTCGGCGAGATGCCCGGCGTGCGCGGGGGACTGGTGCAGCAGGGTCAGCCCGGCCACCAGCAGGACGATCACGCTCGACGGCACGAGGGAGACCGTCGCCAGGCGCCGTTGGCGACGCAGCCGCTGCAAAGGGTGCACAGTCCCGATTCTCGCCGGGCCCCCACCCGCGCCGGTACGGACGAACGTCCCCCGCACCGGCGCACTGCCGGTCCGGGGGACGTTCGCCCGCGGCGCCGAGGACCTACCGGCCTCAGACCCCCAGCGCCTGCTTGACCTGCGCCAGCGACGGGTTGGTCAGCGTCGAGCCGTCGGGGAAGAGCACGGTCGGCACGGTCTTCGGGTTTCCCATCGACTGGCCCTGTCTGGGGTGCGTTGGTTTCCCGCCCATCTGACGATGGGACACAGGGAGCGATCATGGACACGGTTACGGGAGCCCGGCGGGCGCTTGGGGTCGTCCGGCTGAGCGTCGGCAGAGGCGGCCAGACTGGTGATGCCACGCAGCGCAAGCGAATAGGTAAGCGCGCTGATGCTGACGACTGCACTCTAGTCGGGTGGGCTGAGGACATCGACGTAAGCGCGTCCCTGTCCCCGTGGCACCGGCCGAAGCTAGGGGAGTGGCTGAACACTAAGGCAGACGATTTCGACGTTCTGTACGTGTTCAAGGTGGACCGAATAGCGCGGTCTGTGAAAGACCTCTCGGACCTTATTGAGTGGTGCGACAAGCACGGCAAGTCTCTGGTGTCGATTGAGGAAGGCTTCGACCTCTCGACCACATGGGGCCGGATGGTCGCGAAGATTCTCGCGGTGCTGGCAGAGGCAGAGTTGGAAAGCATCAAGGCCCGTATCCGGGCTTCTCGTGAGGCGATGCGGGAATCTGGTAGGTGGCCGGGTGGGCTGGTGCCGTTCGGCCGTGTAGCGGTCAAGGACGGCGACGGATTCACACTCGGTATCGATCCGGTGTATGGGCCGGTCCTGGATGAGATGATCCGCTTGTTTATGGCGTGCCGGTCGTTCGCGGTGGTAGCTGACTGGCTGAACGCGGGGGAAGTACCTACGACTCAGGATGTTGCCCGTATCCGTTCTGCGAAGGGTGAGTCCACTACTCGCCTCAATGAGGAGAAGGCCAAGCCTCGTGGCCGTAAGTGGTCTACGTCGGCTGTGAAGTCGATTCTTAGTAGTCGTTCTTTGTTGGGGGAGTATCAGAGGGCTGATGGGACGGTTGTGAGGAATCCGGATGGCACGCCGGTTATGCGTTCGGTGCCGGTGCTCACAGAGCCTGAGTTTCTGCGGTTGCAAGAGGTGATCGCGGAAGTGTCCTATTCGAAGCCGCGTAGCGAGGGACGCTCGCCCATGTTGGGCGTGCTGTTCTGCAACGGTTGCGGGTACCCCTTGTACTACGTGAAGCCGGGGAAGAACGGGTCTCGTGCTCGTTTCCGGTGTCAGGGCAATAAGGCTCGGGGCATCCCGGCGTGTAAGGGTTTCTCTTTTGTGGCGCCTGAGCTTTACCAGATGGTTGCTGATTCTCTGATATCAACAATCGGAGATTGGCCGGTGATGGAAGAGGTAACGGCGGATACGGATACGACCAGTGTTCAGCTAGCGGTGTTGGATGCCCGCTTGCAACAGCTTGGGAAAGAGTTCAGCTCAGGCCGCATGGGTGCGGCTGAGTATGCGTCTCTGGTGGCAGAGACTGCTGCGGAGCGGGAAGAGCTAGCCAATGCCCCGAAGGCCGCTCCTGTGGCTGTTAAGCGGCTGGTGCGGGTGCATTCTGAGGAATGCTCGGCGCCGGAGACGGGTGCAGTGTGCGACTGCCCGGCGCTCACGTATCGGCAGTGGTGGGCGGCGGCTGATGTGCAGGAGCGTCGGGAGAAGCTTGTTAAGTGGGGTGTGAAGGCGAAGGCTGCTCCGCATGAGGTGCACATCGAGTTGGGTCACCTGGAGAAGGTGACTACTGATGACGATGTGGCGTGCGAGAGTTTGTGGCGCTTGGGGCTTCGGCCATAAGATCCCACGTAGCAATGTACTTGAGAACCGTATTGGTGGCTTTCCCAGCTCGCTTAGCGAACATGGTCGCGCTAACCTTGCTCACGTTCATTTCTGCACGCGGAGCTGAGCGACTGCCATTCCCCGGCTCGACGCATCGCGCGGCCAGCATCGACGTTCTAGCGGGGTGTGTGCCAAGTTCCGCGTGGGCCATGCACGGCCCCGAATTGTTCATATGAACAATTACACCAAGCCTGCGCATGTGCCGCGTATGACTCTAAATTAGCAGTTCCACTAATTCCACCGCTACACACAAGCAAGCACATACCGCCCCCACCAGGGGCACAGGGGTAGGTAGCTACCCTCAATCTGGTTGAGGGTAACGTGCCGGTCCGGTTCGAGGTTTTCCATATGGAAAACCCTGGTCACCGGTGCAGGGGTCCTTGGCGGCGCCGCCAAGAATGTGCTGACCTGCGGTTTCTCCGAGGACTTAGTAGTTTTACTAACTACATTAGGCCACCTAATGGCTACCCAAACCCTTTTCTCGGGACCTTCCAGGACCATAGTCCCGATCTTGGTGGTTCACCTGCGGGTTTTACCTTTCGGATTCCTTTATGGGACACCTTCTTGGGTTGCCTAGATTTCCGTGTAGGCGGAAAGTAGGAACCAACGCCCCGTGGTGACGCGGGTAGGTCGGCCACCAGCCTTGGCATTGGTGGAGCAAAAAAACAACGGACACGAGACTAGGGGCCCCGCCGTGGGCCCCTTTCTCATGAAAGGACCAGCCATGACCCCTATGCACATGCCCCGTAAGGGCAGACCCTCGAAGTACGTACAGGGCCGGTACGCGGCCGTAGCAGCGAGAAACAATCGGCGGGCTCATGAGGCGGCCCAAGCGTGGAAGGTGATGAAGCGGTGATATCCGAGAAGGAGTGGCGTGGGCGCGTCCTGTTTTCCGGGCTATCCCACTCCGCCGTGCGGATCGGTCTGGCTTTCGGGTACCACTCCGACTACAAGACGGGCCAGAACATTTTCGTCTCGGCCCAGTCCGTTGCCGATCTGGTCGGCATGGATGAGAGCAACGTACGCAAGTGGCGAAGCGTGCTGATCAAGGAAGGGTGGCTAGCCGAGTCGGGCAGCAAGGTCGGCAAGCGCGGAAACGTGCCGATCATGCACCTTCGGCTACCCGAAGACGATGCTTAAACCGGGCGCTCTTGATGCGATTAATCCGGGCGCTGACAACCCGGTACCTAAAGGTCTACCTAAGTAGACCTAAACAGTAGTAGCTAAACCGGGCGCTCAGGATGCGGTTACATCCTGGCGCAGAACGATAGGAGCAGACGTGTCCCACGTCAGCGATTGGCAGGCAGCCTTTAAGGCTGCGGACTACGACCGGGCCACGAAGAGGCTCGGGGTTGTACTGGCAGGTACGGCAGTAAGCCGGACCGGGATAGTACGGAAGATCAACCGTGGCCTTTTGGAGAAGGCCACTGGACTTACCACCGATGGCGTCTCGCAAGGGCTCGACACCCTCACCGCTGACGGCTGGCTAAAGCCGGAAGGTGGTAGTGGGGTGAAGGTAGTGATACCGGCAGCAGGTAGTAGCAGCGGCCGTACTACTACTGCCACCGAGGGGCCCGATCGCGGCCATTGGGCACGCGATGCGACAGAAACCCGCGAGAAGGGCTTTGAAGGCCCTTCTGAGGCTGTTACGGATACCCCTCGCCCGAATGGGTCGGGGAATGCCTGGAAGGCCCCTACAGGGCCGCACGCGGCTTTTAACGGCTCTGTCATCGCTGAGCCGTTCCAGGACCTGCTTAAGCCCCTCATGGGGCACGCGTGCTGTTCCCGGCACGGCATGTACGACGGGTGCTGTGATTCCCGCTGCCCGCGCTACCACATGTACGCGAAGTGGTGCGGTGACGATGCCGCGCATTTGGCGCGGGAGATAGCCATCAGCCGCAGCGTTGCTCTCCAGCACGTAAAGGGGCAGCCGTGTAATTGCTCCGGGTACTGCGACTACCCGCCGTTCTGAGCGAACTCGCGGGCCGAAGTCTTGGAAGTGTTCATTTCTGGACGGTTCCCTTCGCCATGCCCGCTCGCTCTGCGAACTGTCGAGTGCTGACCTTAACTGCGGAAAATTCCGCAGTCCGAGGCCCCCCAGTGCCAGGCTCTACGCACCGCGCAGCCAGCATGGCGAAGTACGGCTTAGAGCCCTCCTTGCCGAACAGCACTCTTAGCTTATGAAGTGCATCACAAAATGGGTGCTTTCGTACCTGAATCCGGAATCGGTCATCTATTAACCAGGTGAGGGTGTGAGCCCTTACCTATGTGTTGGGTGTGTCACATTTGGCGTTGTTTTGCGTCAGAAACCAAACATGCACGTCTATTAACCTAGTGAGAGTCGGCCCTACTGCTCTACTCCCGACGTTCCCGCGTCGTGTTGCTTTGTGCGGCCACAGTACATTCCTTGCCCGGAACCCTGTGGCCGTTCATGGCGGCATCAATCGGTGTCGTCTTGTTTGGCTTCGCTGAGAGTGTTCTCGGCTTCCCCAAACGTTTACGTGCAAAGTTTCCCCCGCCCGATCCCAGCGGGCGGGGGTTTCTTTTTGCCCTCGTGTTCCTTTCTACCCGTCTACCCGTTGGAGGTGACACCAGGATGCGTCAGTGCGTTGTGTGTGCTGCTGAGATTTTCTATGACCACCCCAAGGGTGGGCGTCCGCCTATGGCATGTTCTAGCCGTCGCTGTGCTCGTGTCGTTGACCGTATTCGTAAGCGTGCCCGTGTGAATGGCTTTGGCCCCTATGAGGCGCCCACTACGGCTCGTGAGTGGCGTTCGGTGTACCGGAAGCATTCCCGGCCCGGTGAACTGAGTGGAGTGATCTCGGAATGATTGAGAAGAGTCCTGATGGCCTGCGAGCTGTCTTTTTCAGGCCGCTGTCTGATGACAGGGCAATGATTCCGGTGAAGGCGTTTGAGAATGAGCGGGGAGTGGGGCTCAATACTCTGATTGACATCTGCCCTGTAACGCATTTGATGGTTGCCGAGAATCCGAAGGCTGCTAGTGGCGGGAATGTCGGTGCGTGTTATGTGTTGTGTCGTGATGGTGCGGTGCGTGGCTATACGCAGCCTGACAAGTTTGTTCCTTCGACGCCGGGTATCAATCCGGTGTTTTTGGGAATTCTGTTTCCGGGTGAGAGTCCGGGCCCTTTTGCTCGTAAGGCCCGCGCCATGGGCAAGGCTCAGGCTGTGGCGTTTCAGGCACGCAAGGCTAAAGAAGCTGAGGTACAGAAGAAGATAGCCAATGAGGCTATCACGGAAATCGCTGAGGGCAACGGCTCGAAGCTTGCTAATGCTGATGAGGAGATCTGATTATGAGTAACGTTTCGCTTTATGGGATGTGGGATGAGATTGAGCGCGAAGACGAGTTCCAGCGCATCAAGGCTGAGCTTGACCGGGTAACCGATCCGACTTACCGAAAGCGGTTCGATCTCCCCGGTGTTTCCAGTAAGTATGTGGCTCATTGCACTGACGACAAGGGTGTGAAGGATGCGGCGAAGGCGATGGATGCCGCTATCTCATACCTCAAGGGGCTTGAGGATTCCCACCGTGTGCAGTCGGATGCTTTTGAGAAGCTGGCGGCCGATCGGCGGGAGGCTGAGAGCGTCTATAGGGAAGCCGCTAATGCGGCTGTGGTGGCCGGTAAGCCGGTGCCGGATGCCCCGGACTACACCAAGTCCGATAAGGCCCTCAGTGAGGCGCACAGGGCGTTGGACAAGCTTGAACTGTCTATACCCATGGCTGAAAAGCGCGAGCGGGAGTGTGTTGCAGCGTTCAACGCTGAGCGGGAGCGTCTGTATACGACTGCTGGTTACCGGAAGTGGGCTGATGCTGAGGCCGTGAAGATGACTGATGCGATGGCTAAGGCGATTGGTGAGTTTAAGCGGGTGCAGGCTGAGCGTGCCCGCATCTTTGGCAATCTCGGTAATTCTGCTCATGCGGACGCTGAGGGCGTGGCTTTCGTGGAGCCTGCTAGTCATAACAGTTTCATCAGTATCGGTGATTATGATCCCCGTACGCCTATTCAGCAGGTTGAAGATGAGGTGATTGTTGGTAATGGTGTGCGGCCGTGGATGCTTTCCCAGCTCACTCCGGAGCAGCAGGAGGATTACAAGAAGCGTGTGGCTAAGCGTGCGGCTGAGGGTGTTCATTGATGGACGGGCGTACATGGCTTCAGGATCAAATCGATTGGGAGACGATCACTGCGTGGCGGCGGGATCATGACCACCTTGTTCCTAAGGAACTCAAGCCCGATTTTGAGGGCCCGTATGAGTATGGCTCGTTTGACCCTAAGGCGTTCGTTCTTAAGCACCGGAGGCACCGGTGACGCTTACTACCCCTGCCAGTGATTGCGGTAATGAAATGGATTCGCAGGAAGAGAGTCGCTTTGTTCGTGCCCCGGCTACTTTCAACCGGATACCCCTGCATATTCCTGCCACACCGCAAGCCATAGCGTCTATGAAGCTGCTGGCTGCACTCAGCCTGAAACGTACATGGACCGACTGATAGCAGGTGATGACCGGCCCACCGGTCGTGAGGGTAGTGGGTAGGCAGGTAGGTGGTGTGCCTGCCTGTCTGCCTGCATCGTTATTGCTTCAGCTCAAACACTTTTTGATCAATTGAAACTGTTTGTTCAAGACTTTTCTGGCGAATGCAGCGTGTAGGGGGTGGGGGGTAACCCCCTTCAGCCCTCTCATGAAGACCGCAACGTGAATGCAGCCGGGTTTGCGTGCGGTGAGGCATGGACCCCCCTTTTCGACTTTGAGGCTCTATTGAGCCTTGATCTTCTTTAGGAAGGAGTTTTTGGTATGGCGAGAACACAGGAACAGATCTTGGCTGATCTGCGCGGGAAGTATGAAGAGCAGCAGATGACGCTAGACCCTCACGAGGTGACTTATGTGCAGCTTGCGGCTAGCCATCTGGCTGCGGCTGAGGGTCTGGAAGGTCAGGTGAGCCGGGATGGGCGCATGATTCCGGGTGGCAATCGTGCCGGGATGTTTGTTCTTCATCCTGCTATTGCTGAGGCCCGTATGTGTCGGGAGGCTGCTGCCCGGATTCTCGGTAAGGTGCGAATCCCTGAGGAGGGGGCTTCTCGTTCTTCCGGCCGTTTCACTTCGGATAGTGCTAGGCATGCCGCTGTGGTGCGGCATCACGGAAAGCGGGGTGCCTGACATGGCTAGGTTTATGCGTGAGCAGGGTGACGGGCCGTGCGAGTGGCATAAGGCGTTTGCCCGCGAGATGGTGAAGTGCCTTGATGATTTGTGGCCGGGTGAGAAGTCCGTTGAGGAATACGAGGCAGAGTGCCCGTTTGTGGGCGGCCGTCATGATGGTTGTAATGGTGGGCGTAAGTCGGTTCCCGTGGAGTGGCTTGACCTGTAGACTCTGGGCATGGCTGAAAAGATGGACATTGAAGTCCGTGTCAGGCAGGGAAACAAAGACCTGAACATCTCCTTTAGGGAGAAGGGAGGTGAGCCTCAGCGTATCGGGGCGAGTCTGCATGTGGATGTGGCCCACATGGCGCATATTGGCCCGCTGACGAAGGAAGAGGCTGAGGGTTTGCTATCGGACCTTGCGGAAGCCATTGGGCGGCTGGAATAGCGCGTCAGAAATCGATGCCGGTACCGTATGGGTTGGGTACAAGGTCAGCCACTGGCCGTTGTTCTTCGGGGCCGAGTGGTTGTCGGCAGTGAACGCACTTGCTGTCTGCGCTTGCGTTGTCCCAGATGATTAGGGCGCCGCATCGTGGGTTGGGGCATTTACGTACCGGGGGCATATCCATATCTTGCCCCCGGCCGTAGGGGTGGAGTTCAAATATGCGCGTTGTGGACTAAAGATCATCGTAGGGCTGATGCACAGTCCCGGAAGAACTGTCTAGCGTTCTCGCCCAAAAGGGCCCGCGCTTCGTATCCGGTGAACTCGTCAAGGTAGCTGCGAACGTCCCGTGCATCCCTGAACACCATTGCCCCCGTGGATATCTCCACTGTCGCTATGCGTTCGTCGTAGATGGTGAAGGTGTTTAAAGGCGCGGGGGTGATCCTCTCCCCGAGTGGGATTACTCCTAGCCGCACATTCGGCAGATGTGTGAGTGACGCCAGCCGGTCAATCTGTATGGCCATGGCGTGAGAGGTCACTAGCGGCCATCTAACGGCCTGTTCGGTAAGGATGAAGGTAAACCGCTTGGAAGTGTCGTATAGGACTTCCTGACGCTCCAGCTTCTTACTGATGGTCTTGCTGTGGTCTCCGGGGATGTGGGCGAGGCTGGCCCGAATGTATTCGGGGGTTGAGAGTAGGCCGGTAATCATGGACAGCATGAAGTACCGGAACTCTGTTGATGACTGTTCGAGTCCGGCTAGCTCTAGCTGTTTCTTGTCCAGGCCCTTTCGCCTGAGGGCTTTAGCGTCCTGCCATTCGGTGTTTGCGATCCTGGCCAGTGCGGTGATCTCCCCTACCAGGTTGGCGGGGGCGTCGCAGGCTCTGAGGATTTGTTCAACGTCTACGAGGGATGGGCGGACTTTGCCGTTCTCGATCCTGCTGATTTTGGATTGAGACATGTTGCAACGCTTTGCGAGCCGTTCCCCGGGGAGACCGGCCCGCTTGCGTAGGTCTTTCAGCATGGCCGCTAGTTCCTGTGTGGACTGGCCAAGCTGCCCTGGCTCGAACGTCACTCTCGGATGTACTCCAGGAACGGCACGGACTCAGCAACTGCAATCCGCTGGTATTCGAGGAACGGGGAAACGTCACCTTCGAATAGTTGCCGGTTGATCTGTGTCCCGTCCGGCTCATAGTTCATGAGGACGACGGTGGACCGGTCGAACATCCAGAAGTCTTGGACGCCGTGGAGTGGGTTTGGCCTGTCGGTGACGTCGAGGATTCGGATGTTTTCGCCGATGGGTGCTTGGTGCTGGTAGTAGCGCTCGAACTCGAACCGGAGATAGTCGGAGAGTGGACGGGTCACGATGTGGACTCTTCCGATGCTGCCCCCGGCGGCTGTGTGCTTCTGGATTAGTGCTGTCCAGGAGTCTTCGTACGGTCCGGGGAATCGCTCTCCGTTGAGGAACCTGGTGTATTCGTCTGCTTCCTGCGGTACCCGGTATTGGGGCAGGGTCTCAAGCCTCCATGCTTCCGTCTGGAAGTCTCGGAACTTGGCTTGCCATTCGTCACCAGCCAAGAGCATGGAAAGCCTCCCTCATGACGCTCTCAGGGATCTCTACGAGCCCTTCCCCGGCGGGGGCCTGGAAGGCGTTGGATACGTCGCCCTGGACGACGAAGGACCCTGTGGTGGTGCGGTAGACGTTGGGGCAGTCGTTCTGCCCGCACTCGTCGTCGCCTTCGCCGGTTAACCGTGTCAGTTGCTCGCGTGCCATGCTGAACCCCCTTTGTTGGGGCCCTTGTTGGGCCTCGGCAGGGACGTGTCCCGTCCCTGTTGACCTTGACGGTACGAGCGTCGGCTACGGGGGTCTATGCGTGGGCGCGACTATGCGCGTGTTGGCATAAACAGGGTCTGGGCATGAGAGACCCCCCGCCAGCCGTGCCGACGGGGGGTTGTCTCTGTATATAGGGGCCTCAGACCCCGAGTGCCTGCTTGACCTGGGCAAGGCTGGGGTTGGTCATCGTGGTACCGTCCCCGCCAGAGGCGGGAATCACAACGACGGTCGGCACGGTCTGGTTGCCGCCGTTGGCCTTCTCCACGAACTCCGCCGAGGCCGGGTCCTCCTCGATGTTGATCTCCTTGTACGAGATCCCCTCCCGGTCCATCTGGCTCTTCAGACGACGGCAGTAGCCGCACCAGGTGGTGCTGTACATCGTCACGGTGCCCGCCATAGGTCTCGCGCTCCTTCATGCGTGTGGACGGCCCGGGGCCGCTCGGCGTGATTGCAGGGGTCATGCAAAAGGTGAATGCAGAGGTAGAACGCGCATCCACTCCCGGCCATTCCCGCACTGGTACGACTTACAAGCCGCGCCTGTGGACAACTTTCCCGGCGGCCCCCGTGGACCTGGCAGCATGGCGGGGTGACATCAGCACCGGACCCCACTCTCTTCCCGCAGGCCCCCGGCCCCGCCCCGTACTCCCCCCAGTACGGCGCCGTGCCGCAGGACGCCGACGCGGTGCTCGAGGGGCTCGACCCCGAGCAGCGTGAGGTGGCCACCGCCCTGAGCGGCCCGGTCTGCGTGCTGGCCGGCGCCGGCACGGGCAAGACCCGCGCCATCACCCACCGCATCGCCTACGGGGTCAGGGCCGGCATCCTCCAGCCCGCCAGCGTGCTGGCCGTCACCTTCACCAACCGCGCCGCCGGCGAGATGCGCGGCCGGCTGCGCCAGCTCGGCGCCGGCGGCGTCCAGGCCCGTACCTTCCACTCCGCCGCGCTGCGCCAGCTCCAGTACTTCTGGCCCAAGGCCGTCGGCGGCGAGGTGCCCCGCCTGCTGGAGCGCAAGATCCAGGTCGTCGCCGAGGCCGCCGCCCGCTGCCGGGTGCGCCTGGACCGCAACGAACTGCGCGATGTGACGGCCGAGATCGAGTGGTCCAAGGTCACCCAGACCGTCCCCGCCGACTACCCCGCCGCCGTCGCCAAGGCAGGCCGCGAGGCGCCCCGCGACCCCGCCGAGATCGGCCAGATCTACGGCACCTACGAACAGCTCAAGCGCGAGCGCGGCACCATCGACTTCGAGGACGTCCTGCTGCTGACCGTCGGCGTCCTGCAGGACCGGCACGACATCGCCGAGCAGGTCCGCAGCCAGTACCAGCACTTCGTCGTGGACGAGTACCAGGACGTCAGCCCCCTCCAGCAGCGGCTGCTGGAACTGTGGCTGGGCGAGCGCGACAACCTCTGCGTGGTCGGCGACGCCAGCCAGACCATCTACAGCTTCACCGGCGCCACCCCCGACCACCTGCTCAACTTCCGCACCCGCCACCCGGGCGCCACGGTCGTCAAGCTGGTGCGCGACTACCGCTCCAGCCCGCAGGTCGTGCACCTGGCCAACGGACTGCTCTCCCAGGCCAAGGGCAGAGCCGCCGAGCACCGCCTCGAACTGGTCTCCCAGCGCGAGACGGGCCCCGAGCCGGCCTACACCGAATACGCCGACGAGCCCGCCGAGGCCGAGGGCACCGCCCGCCGCATCCGCGAGCTGATCGCCTCCGGCGTCCCCGCGAGCGAGATCGCGGTCCTGTTCCGCATCAACGCCCAGTCCGAGGTCTACGAACAGGCCCTGGCGGACGCCGGAGTGCCCTACCAGCTCCGCGGCGCCGAGCGGTTCTTCGAGCGGCCCGAGGTGCGCAAGGCCGGCATCGCGCTGCGCAGCGCCGCCCGCTTCGGGCACAACGACTCCCTCCTGGACGACGCCGTCGACCTCCCCTCCCAGGTACGCGCCGTCCTCAGCGGCGAGGGCTGGAGCTCCGAGCCCCCGGCCGGCTCCGGCGCCGTACGCGACCGCTGGGAGTCCCTGGCCGCCCTGGCCCGCCTCGCCGAGGACTTCCACCGCGCCCGGCCCCAGGCCACCCTCGCCGACCTCGTCGCCGAGCTGGACGAGCGGGCGAGCGCCCAGCACGCACCGACGGTCCAGGGTGTGACACTCGCCTCACTTCACGCCGCCAAGGGCCTGGAGTGGGACGCCGTCTTCCTGGTCGGCCTCACCGAAGGCATGATGCCGATCACATACGCCAGGACGGACGAACAGATAGAGGAGGAGCGCCGGCTGCTGTACGTCGGCGTCACCCGCGCCCGCCAGCACCTCGCCCTGTCCTGGTCGCTGGCGCGCTCCCCGGGCGGCCGCGCGGCGCGCCGCCCCAGCCGCTTCCTGAACGGGCTGCGGCCCGGCTCCACGGGCGCGGCCCGCCGTACGGCAGGCGGGGGCGGCGGCATCGAGCGCGGCAGCGGCGGCGGCCCGACCGGCACGAGAAAGCGCCGGGAGCGCCGTCCCGCCCACTGCCGGGTCTGCGGCAGGACGCTGACCGAAGCGGGCGAGATGAAGCTGATGCGCTGCGAGGACTGCCCCTCCGACCTCGACGAGGCGCTGTACGAGCGGCTGCGCGACTGGCGCGCCGAACAGGCCGCACAGCTGGGCCAGCCCGCCTACTGCGTCTTCACCGACAAGACCCTGATGGCCATCGCCGAGGCCGTGCCCGGCACGGACGCGGAGCTCGCCGTCATCCCGGGAGTAGGGGCGCGCAAGCTCGGCAGATTCGGCGCCGACGTGCTCGCGCTGTGCGCGGGCCAGGAGCTCGGGGGAGCGGCAGAGGCCGGGGAAGCGGAGGAAGCTGCCCCGGAGCAGACAGTGGAAGGGGCCGTTCCGGTGAGCGATCACAACGGCGCACAAAAGTCATCGGAAAAATAGTTTGCGCCCGCGGAGCGCATCCCCATAGCCTTCACAGGCACGGAGACAACGGGCCTTCCGGGATCCGATGGATTCGTGTTGTACTGAACAAGCTTGGACCGGCTTTCCCGGTCCCCCTAGACGCCGAGAGGAGGCGAGACCAGTGATCAGCTTCAACACCACCACCAAAATGACCGATCGCTCGGTCGTTGCCACCTGCTCCCTCGGCGGTTCGCTCCTGGGCACCGGTCTGTCCGGCTCCGGCCTCCTGGCCGCTGCCGAGGCCGCGCGTCCGGCGTCCCTCGCAATCCTGCCGATTCGCGAGCGGAGCGAACGACCGACACAGGCACCTGCGGTAGTGGCGAAGGCGGCTCAGGCGTATGCCCATGCCTTTGCGTCCATCAATGGTGCCGGATCCGTCGAGCAGCACAACCAGCGCAACATGTGGGCCTTCCGTGGCCTCGAACCCTGGAGAGATCCAGCCTGATCGGCATGATCAGGTCGGCACCTTCCAGGGCCGCGGAACCCACACCGGGATCCGCGGCCCTTTTGTTTTGCCAATGAGCCCAGCCACCAGCCGGGCCGAACAGACGAGGAACACACCACCGTGCAACTCCAGACGCACACCCCGTCCGTCGCCACCGACCTGATCCCCCCGCCCGACTCCCAGGAGACCTCCTTGCTTCCCCTCACCGAGCTCGACGACGAGATCGACCGCCTCGGCGCTGCCGTCCCGTGCCGCACGTACGACCCGGAGGTCTTCTTCGCGGAGTCCCCGGCCGACGTCGAGTACGCCAAGTCGCTGTGCCAGACCTGCCCGGTACGCGAGGCCTGCCTGGCCGGCGCCAAGGACCGGCGCGAGCCGTGGGGCGTCTGGGGCGGGGAGCTCTTCGTCCAGGGTGTCGTCGTGGCCCGCAAGCGTCCGCGCGGCCGCCCGCGCAAGAACCCGGTTGCGGCATGAACACCTTCGGCACAGGAACGATCGACCGTCCCGCCACCCGGGACCCCCAGAAGCAGGACCCGACCATGACCCTATTCCTCACCGACACTCCCGCCCCCGCGAACTCCGACGCGACCACCTCGCGTCAGAACAGGACCCGTGAAATGCAACTCATCCCAGAAGCCCTGGCCCGTGCTCATATCCAAGAAAGGCTGCAGGAGGCCGAGTCCGAACGCAGGGCTCACCGGCTGATCACCGCCCGGCGGATGCAGCGCCGAGCCGAGCGCGCCTCGCTCCGCGCCCGCCGGGCCCTGGCCATGGCCGTCATGCAGTAACCCGCCGGAAAGCGGCGCGGCTGGGCACCAGGGCAGCGTGAATGTCTGCGGGGTCCGCCCGACAGGGCGGACCCCGCAGCGCATGGTGCGTGGTGCCCCGCTTCACGAGGTTGACGGGGATATCGTCGGCTGGTGGACCACACGACGCAGGACCATGAGACGCCTGGACAGGCGGAGTTGGCGGCCCGGACCACCGAGTGCGCCCGCTGCGGCGCGACCGCCGAGGGCACACCGCCCACCTGGACCTGTTCCGTGGAGAACGGCACCCGCCACTACTTCTGCGACGACTGCGCGCGGGCCAACCTCCGCTCCATCGAGGGCCGCCTCGACTCCACCTTGTGGTAACCCCCTTCCCCCGGGGGCCCTCCCCCCGCCCACCCACCCCTCCCCACCCCACCAAACAGGCAGGCCCAGCCCGCCCCGCCCCACCACCCCGCTAACAGGCAGGCCCAGCCCAGCCCGCCCTCGTCCAGCCCCGCCCCGTCAGGCCGTGTCCGTGCCCGAAGGGGCGCGGGGGACCGCGTGACCAGCCACGATGTGCTCGCAGACGGCACGCCGCACATCCAGCGGAGCGCTTACGCGGTGCCCTCCTCCAGTGGCTCCAGGGTGTCGGGTTCGTCTTCGTCGGCCGTGAAGCCGGGGACCCACGCCTGGAGTTCGTCGCGCAGGCGTACCGTGGCGCCCAGCTGGCACAGGACGCCTATGGTGCTCAAGGTCACACGGTGTATCAGCAGGTACGAGGGCGGCAGGTTGAGCTGTTTGCCGAGCTGGTGGGCCGGTGAGCGGGGGTCGGCGATACGGGCCGCCTGGGAGCGCATCCAGGCGCGGGTGAAGGTGAACTCCTCGGCCTGGGCCGGCTCGATGATCGGCAGCAGGTACTCCAGTACCGCCTCGGGGTCCAGCTCGATGGAGTCCTTGACGAAGCCCTCCTCGCACAGCTGCTCGTAGACCGCGTTCGCCTCGCCCTGGAGCGTCATCCGCAGGGAGGTCCCGATCGTGGACGGCAGGCCGTCGGGCAGCCGGTCGACCGTGCCGAAGTCCAGGACGCCCAGCCGCCATTCCTCGGCGGGGCCGTCCGGCGCGTGGCCGGTCAGGAGGCGGAAGTTGCCCGGGTGCGGGTCGGCGTGCAGCAGGCCCGTGCGCGCGGTGCCGGAGAAGAGGAAGCGGGCCAGCAGCTGTCCGGCGCGGTCCCGCTGCTCCTGGGTGCCGTCCGCGATCACCTCGGAGAGCGGTATTCCCTCCATCCATTCGGTGACCAGCACCTGGTCGCTCTGGTGCACCACTGCCGGGACCAGCACATCCGGGTCGTCGGCGAACTCCTCGGCGTGGGTCTGCTGGGCCTCGGCCTCCAGGGCGTAGTCCAGCTCCTCCGAGACCCGGTCGCGCAGCTCGGTGATGAGCGGCTTGACGTCCATGCCCGGGATCAGCGGCCCCAGCAGCCGGGCGAACCGGCCCAGTTGGGCCAGGTCCGACAGCAGGGCCTTGCCCGCCCCCGGATACTGCACCTTCACCGCCACTTCGCGGCCGTCGTGCCACACCGCGCGGTGCACCTGTCCGATGGAGGCCGCCGCCGACGGCTTGTCCTCGAACTCCTCGAACAGGTCCTGCCAGTTCTCGCCGAGGCGTTCTTCCAGCACGGAGTGCACCGTGCTCGTCGGCATCGGCGGCGCCGCCTCCTGCAGCTTGGTCAGCGCCGCGCGGTAGGGCCCGGCGACATCCTCCGGAAGCGCCGACTCGAAGACGGACAGCGCCTGCCCGAACTTCATCGCACCGCCCTTGAGCTCGCCGAGCACCTTGAAGAGCTGCTCGGCGGTGCGCTGTTGAAGCTCCCGGCCGACGATCTCGGCCGATCTCCCGCCGATCCGCTTGCCCAGCCCCCATGTGGCGCGGCCGGCGAACCCCAGCGGCAGCGCGGCCAGCTTGGCGGTACGGGTGACCGCCTTGCGGGGAAGATCTGACATGCGCCCCTCCAACTCACACTGTCCCCAACCGGGGTTACTCCGTCATTGTCGCGTGTCGCCGACCAGGATCCGAGGGATGCCCGGCACTTACGGAACCGGCCGCGCCACAGACGCACTCCGGATGCGGCGTGATCCGCTCCGTTTCCCAGCCGCCGCACGGCAGCGACAGCTCCATCCGGGCCCCCGTGCACGGCGGGAGCCGCCCGTCCAAAAAGGTGAGGGCCTGTACGGCGGCCAGCCCCGCCACCATCGTCGCCAGCGCGACATCGCAGGCCGCGACCGCAGAGGAGCCACGGCCCGAGCGCCACTGGGCCAGCAGCCGGGGCCAGGCGGGCTCCTGGTCGGTGCGCCGCAGCTCCCAGCAGCGGGCACAGGCCGAACTGCCCGGCAGCACCAGCGGCCCCACCACTCCCGTGCCCTCCACCACACCCGCGTACAGATGAGGGATTCCGGCCGAGAGCAATGGCTCGGACAGCACGGGGTCGGGGGCATAGGCCGCCAGGCCGTCCCGCGGAGCGATCACCACCAGTGCCAGCCCCGGCTCGGCGCCCCCGGACGCCACCGCGCCGTCCGGCCGCGGTCTGCGCGACCAGGGCGAGGCACGGTGCACCAGCTGCCGCGCGCACGCGTCCCTGCGCTCACCGACCCGGTCGGCCGGAATGCCCGCGGGCGCCACGTCCCACGGCTCGACCTGCCCGCCGTCCAGCACCTCCACCCGGCCCACCCCCGCGGCCGACAGCAGTGCCGCCACCGACGCGCCCACCCGTCCCGCGCCCCGCACCCGAGCCCGTACGGCCCGGCGCGCCCCCAAGCGCTCCAGTCCGCCCGCCGGCTCGGGATGCTGCACGGTCAGCGACGCCAGGTCGGGGCGGAGCCGGTCGAACGCCGTGGCGTCGGCCCGCACGGCACCGGCCGCGGGACCGCCGGCCGAGGGCGCGTCCAGCAGTCCGGCCCGCTCCAGGCGCGTCACCACCTCCCGCGCCCGCCCGTCCGTCAGCCCCAGTGACCTGGCCGCCTCCTCCAGCTGGCCCATCGTGCGCGTACCGTCCAGCAGGTCCAGATAGCTGCCGGTCGCGGTGTCCACCGGGCCCAGCACCACCGCGTGTGCCGGGGCCACCCCGAACCGCACCGTCTCCCTGTCCCGCCAGCCGCGCCGCAGCGCGGGCTTGATCATCGGATGCATGAGCGCCCCCCCGTTGTCCCTGTTGTCGCCGTCGTCCCGCTGTCCTCGTAGTGCTTTCGTGCCGTCTGTGTGCCGACCGCGTGCTGACCGCGTGCCGACTTCGCGTCGTACGCGTACCGAACCCGCCCGGTCGTGCGGGTGCCGGTGCCCGTCGATGGCGGTCGCTCGTCATCGACAGGGCTTCAGCATGGGGCCGGCGGCGGTCGAGCGCGGAGAGTTATCCACAGTCGGCGGGTAATAGTCGTACAAGCCGTGCACGCCAAGGGGTGTTTCCCGCGCCAACCGTCCGAGGGGCGGGACTTCACGCACTGACAGCGGGTAACGTCAGGGCGTGCCCGCCGACCCTTCCCCCCGGTTTGCCGGGGAGACGCCATTGCACCGTGCCGCAGACACACCGAGCAGGACCGCTCCCAGCCCCCGCACCCGCGGCTCCGGGACGAGCGCGGTAGAGGTGCGCCGGAGCTCACGGCGGCGCAGAACGGTCTCCGCCTACCGCGAGGGCGACCGCACCGTCGTCCTGATCCCCGCCCGTATGTCCGAGGCCGAGGAACAGCGCTGGGTGACGGTCATGCTGGACAAGCTCGCCGCCCAGGAGAGCAAGCGCATGCTGGGCGACAGCGAGCTGGCCGAGCGCGCCGAGCGGCTCTCCGGCCAGTACCTGGAGGGCCGGGCCCGCCCCGCCTCCGTACGCTGGGTCACCAACCAGAACACCCGCTGGGGCTCGTGCACCCCCGCCGAGGGCAGCATCCGCCTCTCGCATCGCCTGCAGGGCATGCCGGAATACGTCATCGACTACGTCCTGCTGCACGAGCTCGCGCACCTGCTGGTCCCAGGACACGGCCCCAGTTTCTGGCGGCTGCTGGAGTCCTACCCGCGCACCGAGCGCGCCCGCGGCTACCTCGAAGGGGTCGTCTCGGCCGACCGGCTGCCCCACCTGCCCGCCGCCCGCGGCGAATAGCGCCGCGGCGAATAGCGCCGCGGCCCGGAAACGCCCGCGGCCCCCGTACCGTCCCCGCCCCGGGATCGCCCGCTGTCGTCGCCAGCGGTTAGCCTGACGCGCAACGCACTCAACGCATCACCGGGCGACGTACGCACCCTGCGCCACGTCCGGCCCGGCACAGCACAGACGTACACGGAGCGGAACGGGGGACGGTCGTTACGTATGGCCAGGGAATTCCAGCGCGGCCACAAGGCCAGGATCAGTGACCTGACGGCGGGGACGGATCTGTACGTAGGCGTACGGATCGCCGGCTCCGGCCTGACCATCGACATCGGCTGCTTCGGGCTCGACGGCGACGAGCGGCTGTCCGACGACCGGTACTTCGTCTTCTTCAACCAGCCCGCCTCGCCCGAGGAGTCCCTCCAGCTGCTCGGTGCGCAGGCCGGTGACACCGAGTCCTTCAGGGTCACCCTCGACCGCATTCCGCAGCACATCCGGAAGCTGTCCTTCACCGCGGCCATCGACGGCGCGGGCCAGATGTCGCAGATCGGCCCCGGCTACATCCGGATCGTCGCGGGCGGCGAGGAGGTCGCCCGCTACGCCTTCGACGGCAGCGAGTTCTCCACCGAACGAGCCGTGATGCTCGGCGACTTCTACCTCAAGGACGTCTGGCGGTTCGCCGCCGTGGGCCAGGGCTTCGACGGCGGCCTGGAAGCGCTGCTGCGCAACTTCGGCGGCGAGGTCGCCGAGGAGGAGCCCGCCGCCGCGCCGCCCGCCGAGGCCCCGGGCTTCGCCCCGCCCTCCGGGCCCGCCCCGGGCTTCGCCGCCCCGGCCGCGCCCGCCACGCCCCAGCCCGCGCCCGACTTCGGCCCGCCCCAAGGCGCGCCCCAGCCCCAGCCCCAGAGCCCGCCCCCGGCACCGCAGCCACAGCCCCAGCCGCAGCACAGCGCTCCCACCCTGGCCGCCCCTCTGGCGCCCCCGGCCGGCCCCGTCCCGCCCCCGGCCCAGCCGCCCCAGCACGGCGGCCAGGGCCAATTCCCGGGCCAGCAGCCGCAGTTCGGCCAGCCCGCCCCCGGCCAGCAGCAGCCCGCCCCCTATGGGGCTCCTCAGGGCCAGCCCGCTCCGCAGGCACCCCCGCAGGCCCCCGCCCCGTACGGCCAGCAGCCCCCGGCCCCCTACGGCGCGCCCCAGACCCCGCCCGCCCAGCCGGGCCCCTTCCCCGGCCGGCCCGCCCCCTACGGCCAACCCCCGCACCCCGGCGGACAGTTCCCCGCCCAGGGCCAGGGGTACGCCCCTGCCCAGGGGCAGGAGTACGCCCCCGCGCCGGCCGGCGGACCGGGCCTGGCGGTGGTGCTGGAGAAGTACCGCGAGGCCCCCACCGGGGCGCGCTGGACACCGCAGAACGCCAAGCTGATCCGCGCCGACCTCGGCATCGACGGGCAGCCGGTGCTCGCCCGCCAGGGCAGCATGGTGCTCTACCAGGGCAAGGTCGACTTCAGCTACAAGGGCGCCGGATTCCGCGGCCGTATCGTCGGCAACGCCACCGGCCAGGAGATGCAGCTGATGCGCTGCAGCGGCCAGGGCCAGGTCTTCTTCGCCGAGAACAGCGCCCATGTCCACCCCATCGAGCTCCAGGGCGAGGCGATCTGCGTCGCGGCCGAGTCCGTCCTGGCCTTCGACGAGTCGCTGCAGCACGAGGTCCGCCGCATCGAGGGCCACGGCATCCCCGGCGGCGCCCTGTTCACCATGCAGTTCCAGGGCACGGGCACGATCGTGGTCAAGACCCAGGGCACCCCCGTGGTCCTCCCGGTCACCCCGACCACCTTCGCCGACGCCAACGCCATCGTCGCCTGGTCCGCGGGCTCTCAGGTGATCATCTCCAGCCAGGTCAGCCTGCGCCGCAACGCCTACCCCGGCCACTCCGGCGAGACCGTGAACCTCCAGTTCCGCGGCGCGCCCGGCAATTTCATCGTCGTCCAGCCCTACGAGGTCTGAGGGAGCCCGAACTCATGCACCCCATGCACCAACAGCACCCGGGCTACGCCCCGGCCCCGTCCACCGCCCGTATGGAGAACCACGGCGAGGCGATGGTCAAGATCGCCATGCAGAGCGGTCAGGACGTCTTCGCCCGTACGGGATCGATGGTCGCCTACGAAGGCTTCGTCCAGTACGAGCCGAACCCGCCCGCCGTGCGCCAGATGGCCTCCCAGTGGCTGACCGGCGAGGGCGCGCCCCTGATGAAGTGCAGCGGCGACGGCCTGCTCTACCTCGCCGACTACGGCGCCGACGTCGTCTGCATCAACCTCGACGGCGACTCCCTGTCCGTCAACGGCACCAACCTCCTGGCCTTCGACGCCCACCTCCAGTGGGGCGTGCAGCGCGTCAAGGGCATGGCGAAGTTCGCCGGCCAGGGCCTGTTCAACGTCGGGATCTCCGGCACCGGCTGGGTCGCGCTCACCTCCCGCGGCACCCCGATCGTCGTCGACTGCGGCCGCGGCGAGGACGAGACCTACGTCGACCCGGACGCGCTGGTCGCCTGGTCGACCAACCTGAAGATGAAGGGCAAGCGCAGCTTCAAGGCGTCCTCGATGATCGGCCGCGGCAGCGGCGAGGCCTACCAACTCGGCTTCTCCGGCCAGGGTTTCGTCGTCGTACAGCCCAGCGAGGACAGCACCGACCGGCTCCGGGCCCGGGGCTGAGGGGGAAGAAGTCACCATGCAGAGCCCGCTTTTCGCCCACACCGAGGCACAGACCCAGGACCGCTACGCCCTCCAGAACCCCCAGCTGCTGCGGGTCGCCCTCCAGGGGCACGAGGACCTGCTCGCCCGTAAGGGCACGATGGTCGCCTACCAGGGGCTGCTGGAGTTCGACGGCAACTACCAGACGCCGGGGCAGCAGCACGCCCAGGCCGTCTCCGGCGAGGGCCTGGACCTGATGCGCGTCTCGGGCCAGGGCACGGTCTATCTGGCCAACCTCGCCCAGTACGTCCACATCGTCGACGTCGACCACGACGGCCTGACCGTCGACAGCAGCTACGTCCTCGCGCTGGACTCCACGCTCCACTGGGAGGTCATCTCCGTGGACAGCCAGTACGGGATCTCCGGCACCGGCAAGTACCAGCTCAACATCTCCGGGCGGGGCAAGGTCGTGCTGATGACCTCGGGCCGCCCGCTGATGCTCCAGGTCACCCCCGACAAATACGCCAACGCCGACGCCGACGCGGTCGTCGCCTGGTCCGCGTCCCTGCGCGTACAGATGCAGGCGCAGACGCACTCCTCGGGAGTGTGGCGGCGGCGCGGCGGCACGGGCGAGGGCTGGGAGCTGAGCTTCCTGGGGCAGGGCTACGCCATCGTCCAGCCCAGCGAACTGCTGCCGCCGCAGCACGCCGAGATCGGGCAGGGGGCCGCCGCGCAGTTCGGCATGGGCCAGCACGGCGCCCGCGGCGCCAACCAGGGCAACATCTTCACCAACTGACGCACACCGCACAGGAGAAGGCGCGGGTACGCAAAGCCGTACCCGCGCCTTCGAACGTCTCCATGGACCGCGGCCCCAGAGCCCGCCTACATCAGCGTCAGCGTCCGCTCCACCAGCCGCACGACCGACTCGTCGGCCACGTCCGCGACCTCGTCGTAGCCGAACCACTTCAGGTCCAGCGACTCCTCGCTGATCACCTCCGTGGCCCCTTCCGGCGCCAGCGCCGCGTACTGCACGTCCAAATGCCAGGCGCAGGGCGTCAGATGGCGGTCCAGACGCACCGGGCCGCCGGGGAGCAGCGTCAGGCCGCGCGCGATCCCCGACTCCTCACGCGCCTCGCGCAGCGCCGCGTCCGCGAGCGTGGCGTCCGCCGGCTCGCAGTGCCCGCCCATCTGGAGCCACATCTGCAACTTCCTGTGCAGCGTGAGCAGTACGCGCCCGCGCGCCGGGTCGATCACCAGCGCGCTCGCCGTGATGTGGCCGTCCTTGCAGGGCTTCCACATGCCGTCGGGATGCGCGGCCAGATGGTCCAGGTAGGCCTGGCGCAGGGCGTCCTGCCCGGATGTCGGCGCGGGCCACTCCTTGAGGACCCGCGCCGCGTCGTGGTGAAGGCTCACTTCTCCCCGTCGCCCTTGTCGTCCTTCTTCGGCTCGTCCTTCGCCGGCTCGTCCGCCTTGGACAGATCCGGCGTGCCACCGGCCTGAGGCTTCGCGCCGCCCGCCGCCTCGCCGAGCATCTTGTCCAGCTCGGAGAAGTCCAGCTGCTCGTGGTGGACAAAGCCGTCCGGGTCGTCCAGGTCCTGCGCGGTGGGCAGCATGTCCGGGTGCTCCCACAGCCCGTCACGGCCCTCCAGGCCCCGCGCGTCGGTCAGCGAGGCCCACAGCCGCGAGGCGTCCCGCAGGCGCCGCGGACGCAGCTCCAGACCGATGAGCGTGGCGAAGGTCTGCTCGGCCGGGCCACCGGAGGCCCGGCGGCGGCGCAGCGTCTCGCGCAGCGCGTCGGCGGAGGGCAGATGCGGCGCGGCCGCGGCGTGCACCACCGCGTCCACCCAGCCCTCCACCAGCGCCAGCGCCGTCTCCAGCCGGGCCAGCGCCGCCTTCTGCTCGGCGGTGTCCTCCGGCTGGAACATGCCCTGCTGCAGGGCGTCCTGGAGCTGCTCGGGGTTCTGCGGGTCCAGCTGGCCGACCAGGTCCTCCAGCTTGGCGGTGTCGACCTTGATGCCGCGGGCGTAGCCCTCCACCGCGCCGAACAGGTGCGAGCGCAGCCACGGTACGTGCGCGAACAGCCGCTGGTGGGCGGCCTCGCGCAGCGCCAGATACAGCCGCACCTCGTCCTCGGGGACACCGAGGCCCGCGCCGAAGTTCTTGATGTTGCCCGGCAGCAGCGCCGCCTTGCCGGACGGGCCCAGCGGCAGCCCGATGTCGGTGGAGCCCACGACCTCACCGGCCAGCACGCCCAGCGCCTGCCCGATCTGCGTACCGAACATCGCGCCGCCCATGGAGCGCATCATCCCCAGCAGCGGGCCCGCCATGGCCTGCATCTCCTCGGGGAGCACACCGCCCATGGCCGCGCCGACGCGCTCGGCGACCGGGTCCACCAGGTCCTTCCACACCGGCAGGGTCTCCTCGACCCACTCGGCGCGGCTCCAGGCCACGACCGTGCCCGAACCCGAGGGCAGGGAGGTCACACCGTCCAGCCACAAATCCGCCAGCCGCACGGCCTCCTCGACGGCCGCCCGCTCACCGGGCGTGACGCTGGCGTCCTTGGAACCGTTCTCGGTGCCCTGCGCGACGGTCTGGCGCGCGATGTCCTTGGCCATGTCCCAGTTCACCGGCCCGCCCTCGTAGGAGAGCATCTGGCCGAGCTTTTGGAACGCGGCGCCCAGGTCGCCAGGGTTCATCTCGCCGCCGGGGCCGCCCATGCCGCCGAAGAGCGCCGCGAACGGATTGTCCGCGCCACCGCTCCCGCCGCCGAACCCGAACGGGTTCGCGGGGTCCTGGCTACCTCCCTGGCCGCCCTTCTTCTTGCCGTTGTCGCCGTCCTCCGGCTCCTCCGGCGGAAGGCCGAATCCAAACGGGGTGTCACTCACGGGTTTCCTCGGCTCGTAGGGCCACCGGCTCGGCACCGGCGGCGACTGCCCGACATTCCCCTCCAGCGTAGACACCCGGGCCGCATAGGGGCTCGGTGCTCCGCCGTCCCGGTGCCTGCGGCAGGATGGACGCCACCTGGTACGTACGCGTCAGCACGCGTGCGTACTGAAGACAACCGCTGGAGACGCCCGGTGAGTTCCCCAGATCCGTCCGTTCGCGCAGCGCGAAACGCCGCCGACAAGACCGAGGCCAGGACCGAGAACCGGACCGGAGCCCGGACAGAAAGGGCAGAGGAGACACCAGGCGTGCCCCTGCGCCGCCCCGTCGTCGCGGTGACCGGCGCCGCCTGCGGCATCGGCGCCCTGCTGACCGCCGCCCTCGTCGAGTCCGACGAGGTCAGGCAGGTGGTGGCCATCGACGAGCGGCGCGGCGAGAGCGACGGCGCCCAGTGGCACGTCCTGGACGTGCGGGACCCGGCCATCGCCGACAAGCTGCGCGGCGCCGACGTCGTGGTCCACCTCGCCCTCGACCTGGACCTGGAGACCGACGCCGCGGCCCGCACCGCCTACAACGTGCGCGGCACCCAGACCGTGCTGACCGCGGCCGCGGCCGCCGGCGTCCACCGGGTCGTGCTGTGCACCTCCGCCATGGTCTACGGAGCGCTGCCCGACAACGACGTGCCGCTCTCGGAGGACGCCGAACTGCGCGCCACCGCGGACGCCACCGGAGTCGGCGACCTCCTGGAGATCGAGCGCCTGGCGCACCGCGCGCCCCGCGCCCACCCCGGCCTGAACGTCACGGTGCTGCGTCCCGCCGTCCTGGTCGGCGGCACCGACACCGCCCTGACCCGCTACTTCGAGTCCCCCCGCCTCCTGGTGGTCGCGGGCTCCCGCCCCACCTGGCAGTTCTGCCACGTCCAGGACCTGGTCAGCGCCCTTGAGTACGCGGCGCTGGAGAAGGTCGAGGGCGAGTTGGCGGTGGGCTGCGACGGCTGGCTGGAACAGGAGGAGGTCGAGGACCTGACCGGCATCCGCCGCATGGAACTGCCCTCCTCGGTGGCGCTGGGCGCCGCCGCCCGCCTGCACCGCATCGGCCTGACCCCCTCTCCCGCCGGGGACCTGGCGTACACCATGCACCCCTGGGTGGTCAGCGGAAGCCGCCTGCACGAGGCGGGCTGGCGGCCGCAGTGGACCAACGAGGAGGTCCTGGCCGAGCTGATGGAGGAGGTCGCGGGCCGCCACACCGTCGCGGGCCGCCGCCTGGGCCGCAAGGACGCCGCGACCGCCGCCGGAGCCGCGGGCGCCACCGTCGCCCTGCTGGGCACCGCCGCCCTGGTCCGCCGCGCCCGCAAGGCCCGCCGCCGCATCTAGCCCTGCCCGGCCCGCTCCACGGGGCTGTCCACCCGGCCTGTACGAGTCTCCATACGGGACCGCGCACGCCGGGTGGAACCGCCATTCCCCATCGCGCCCCCGGTACGGCACGATGGGGCCCATGTCTGGCACGAACGAGCCCCGCGGCGACCACCCCGGCGAGCGGGCCGCCCAGGACCCGGTCCGCCTCCTCGCCATCCGCGACACCCCGCTGTCGGTGGACGAGGTCTTCACGGCCGTCGGGGACGCGGCGGCCGGCGGCACCGCCCTGTTCGTCGGCACGGTCCGCTCCCACGACGGCGGCGCCGACGTCGACGCGCTCGGCTACTCCGCACATCCCACCGCCGAGGCCGAACTGCGCCGCGTCGCCGAGAAGGTGGCCGCCGACTTCCCCGTACGGGCACTGGCCGCCGTGCACCGCGTCGGCGACCTGGACATCGGTGACCTCGCGGTCGTCGTCGCCGTCTCCTGCCCGCACCGCGCCGAGGCCTTCGAGGCCTGCCGCCGCCTGATCGACGACCTCAAGCACACGGTGCCGATCTGGAAGCACCAGACATTCTCGGACGGCACAGAGGAATGGGTCGGCGCGTAGCGCCGTCATCTGGGGGTGGAGGTCGGGCGACGGGCGGGTGGGTCGGCGCGTAGCGCCGTCATCCGGGCGCGGTGGTCGGGCGACGGGCGGGTGGGCCGCCAACTGGGCGTGGCGGTCGGGTGGGAGGCTGCTGAACAGGGGTGAATCCCTGAGCGGTACGTTCCGGTTGCGTAACCCGCCCCCTGGCGTGAGCGTTGACCTGTCGGATGGTTAATCTGCTTATTCGTCGCTTGCGGTGGTACAAGGGGTCGGGAGGCCGCTATGGGTGCGCTTCTCTGGTTGTGCATTCCGGTTCTGGCCGCCATCGGGACCGCGGTGTGGAGCAGCTGGGCCTCGCGCAACCGCAAGACCGGTGATGTCGCCGAACTCGCCGGCTACGCCCGCTTCCGCGAGGCGATGGAGAAGTCGCACTCCGGTTCCGACGCGGCCTGACCCACTGCCCCGGATTGCCCGGCACCGGCGGCCGTACGCAACCGCAACGGCCCGGGCCCCGTACGGACGGCCCCGAAGGCCGCTTGTCACACCCGTCCCGTACTGTCGTTCCATGCCACGCCGCACCGCGACGCTGCTCGCTTCGACCCTGATGCTGATCGCGCTGCTCTGCGCCGGGGTGCTCATCCCCGTGCCGTACTCCGAGATGTCCCCGGGCCCCACGGTCAACACCCTCGGCGACCACGACGGCGAGCCGGTGCTGCAGATCTCCGGGCACAAGACGTATCCGACCACCGGCCATCTGAACATGACCACGGTCCGCGTCACCGGCCCCGAGTACTCCATGAACCTCTTCGAGGCGGTCTACGGCTGGCTCACCCGCGACAACGCCGTGGTGCCCCACAAGACCCTCTACCCCGAGGGCCAGACCCGTGAGCAGGCCGACCAGGAGAACGCCGAGGAGTTCAGCCAGTCCCAGGAGAGCGCCAAGGTCGCGGCGCTCAAGGAGCTGGACATCCCGGTGACGTCGCAGATCGTGGTCGGGTCGGTCACCAAGGACAAGCCGGCCGACGGCAAGCTGCACGCCGGCGATGTGATCAAGGCCGTCGACGGCACCCGCATCAAGAACGTCACCGACGTCGCGGGCCTGGTCACCCGGCACAAGCCCGGCGAGAAGACGGTCTTCACCATCATCCCCGCCAAGGAGGCGGCCGCGGCGGAGAAGAAGGGCCGCACCCCCGAGGGCGGCGAGCGGCAGGTCGCGATCACGACCGCCAAGGACGACAAGAGCGGGCGCACCGTGGTCGGTATCCGGCCCAGCGTGGACCACATCTTCCCGTTCCCCATCGACATCAAGCTCGCCGATGTGGGCGGCCCCAGCGCCGGGCTGATGTTCGCCCTGGGCATCATCGACAAGCTCACGCCCGAGGACATGACCGGCGGAAAGTTCGTCGCCGGTACGGGCACGATCGACGAGAAGGGCAAGGTCGGCCCGATCGGCGGCATCTCCATGAAGACGGTCGGCGCGCGGGCCAAGGGGGCGGAGTACTTCCTCACCCCCAAGGACAACTGCGCCACCGCCGCCAAGGACATCCCGGAGGGCCTCAGGCTCGTGAAGGTCGACACCATCCAGGACGCGCGCGCGTCCCTGGAGAAGATCCGCAAGGGGGACACGGCCGGCCTGCCGAGCTGCGGCACGACAGGCAAGCCGTAGTCCGGTACGGGCCCGGGGCTACGCCTCGAAGGTCGCCGCCAGGGCCTCGGCCAGGCCGGGGACGAGGTCGGAGCCGGTGAGGACCTCGGCGGTGGAGTCCTTCTCGCGCAGGCGCAGCGCCGACTCGCGGGCGCCGTCGCGCAGCACGGCCACCGTCATGCGCACCTCCTGGCGGTCGGGGTGCTGGGCCACCCACTTCGCCAGCTGCTTCTCGCTCATGCCCTGCGGCACGGAGTCCTCGGCGGACGGCGGCAGCATCATCCGCTCCACGGTCATCGCGCAGCCGGCCACCGCGTCCGGCCAGGCGATGGTGCCCAGGAACTCGTCCAGCGGGGTCCCGGCGGGGATCTCGTCCTGCTCGACGGGGGTCAGGGAGGCGGTGGCGTCCTCGTCGATGCCCAGCTGGGCGGCGAGCGAGGGTTCCTGCGTGCGCAGTTTGGCGGAGTCGACGAGGGCGAACAGGCGGGCGGGCTGGTCCCAGCCGAGCCCGGCCGCGTACTCGTCGATTTCGAGCACGGCGCGGGTCAGCGGGCTGGCGGCGAGCGGGGTGCCGTCAACGGGGAGGTTGGTCATGCTCAATATCGTGCCCTGTGGACCCCGGAAATCGGGAACCGAGTAAAGCCTTAGTAAGTTGCAAGGGTGGGTCCTACTATCGCCGGGCCTGCAATACACGACAGCGAACTTCGAGGTGCGCACCTTGGCTTTCCAGATGCCGGACCGCGGCGGAGGCCCGACAGGGCCACGGATCAGAGTCGGCCGACCGTCCCGGCGGATCCGGACCCTGCTCATGACACTGGGCGTACTGGCCGTCCTGGCCATGCTCTTTGTCATGTTTGCCGGGTTCTGGACCGACTGGCTCTGGTATCGCTCGGTCAAGTACTCCTCGGTCTTCACCACCACCCTGTGGACCAAGATCGGCCTGTTTCTCTTCTTCGGCCTGCTGATGGCCGCGGCCGTCGGATTCAATATCTGGCTGGCCCACCGGCTGCGTCCGCCGCTGAGCGCGATGTCGCTGGAGCAGCAGAGCCTGGACCGGTACCGGATGGGCATCGCGCCCTACAAGAAGTGGGTGCTGATCGCGGTCACCGCGGTGGTCGGGCTGATCGCCGGCGCCTCTTCTTCCGGACAGTGGCGTACGTGGCTGCAGTGGGTCAACGGCGTCCCCTTCGGCCAGAAGGACCCGCAGTTCGGCATGGACGTCGGCTTCTACGCCTTCGACCTGCCCTGGTACCGCTTCCTGCTCAGCTTCGGCTTCGCCTGCGCGGTGCTGTGCCTGATCGCCGCGGCGCTCACGCACTACCTGTACGGCGGGCTGCGGCTGACCAGCCCCGGCTCGCGCGCCACCGGCGCCGCCACCGGCCACCTCTCGGTGCTGCTGGGCATCTTCGTGGCGCTCAAGGCCATCGCGTACTGGCTCGACCGGTACGGCCTGGCGGTCAAGTCCAGCGGCCTGAAGTCCGCCGACGGCTGGACGGGCCTGCGCTACGTCGACGCCAACGCCTATCTCCCGGCGAAGACGATCCTGTTCTTCATCGCGGCGATCTGCGCGGTGCTGTTCTTCGCGACGCTGTGGCGCCGCACCTGGCAGCTGCCGGTCATCGGCTTCGGCCTGATGGTGCTCTCCGCCATCCTCATCGGCGGCCTGTACCCGGCCATCGTGCAGAAGTTCCAGGTCCAGCCCAACGAGCAGGCCAAGGAAGCCCCGTACATACAGCAGAACATCAAGGCCACGCGCGACGCGTACGGCATCTCCGATGTGAAGCCCGAGGGCTACAAGGGCGACTACAAGCCCGCCGACAAGGCCGCCAGTGAGAAGCTGCGCAACAGCGTGGACTCCACCGCCAGCATCCGGCTGCTGGACCCGAACGTGGTCTCGCCGACCTTCCAGCAACAGCAGCAGATGCGCGGCTACTACCAGTTCCCCTCCACCCTGGACGTGGACCGGTACAAGGACAAGGACGGCAACGAGCAGGACACCGTCATCGGTCTGCGCGAGCTGAACATCGCGGGTATTCCCGAGCGCAACTGGATCAACGACCACTTCAAGTACACCCACGGCTACGGCGCCGTAGCGGCCAAGGGCACCACCGCCGACGAGAACGGCGACCCGTCCTACACCGAGAAGAAGCTCCCCTCCGAGGGCCAGTTCGGCCCGTACGAGCAGCGGGTCTACTACGGCGAGAAGACCACCCAGTACTCGATCGTGGGCGGGCCGCAGCAGGAGCTGGACTACTCCGACAACAGCGGCGAGAAGCCCTACAGCTACAAGGGCAACAGCGGTGTGAGCCTGTCCAACCCCATCAACCGGGCCGCCTACGCCGTGGCCTTCGGGGAACCGCAGATCCTCTACTCCGGAGCGATCGGCAACGGCTCGAAGATCCTCTACAACCGCACGCCCAAGGAGCGCGTCGAGGCGGTCGCCCCCTGGCTGACCATCGACGGCGACGCCTACCCGGCGGTCGTCGGCAAGCGCATCCAGTGGATCGTGGACGCCTACACCACCAGCAACGGCTACCCGTACGCCTCGCGCACCACGCTCGGCGACACCACGGCCGACTCGCTGACCGACGGACAGCGGGCGGTGGTGGCCCAGCAGAACCAGGTCAACTACATCCGCAACTCCGTCAAGGCGACGGTGGACGCCTACGACGGCACGGTCAAGCTCTACCAGTGGGACGAGAAGGACCCGGTCCTGAAGACCTGGATGAAGTCCTTCCCCGGCACGGTCGAGAAGAAGAGCGCCATAAGCTCGGACCTGATGGACCACCTGCGCTACCCGCAGGACCTCTTCAAGGTCCAGCGCCAGCTGCTGACGACCTACCACGTCACCGACCCGAACACCTTCTACACGGGCAGTGAGCGCTGGCAGATCCCCAACGACCCGACGGCCAAGTCGGGCGACGCGGTGCCGCCGTACTACCTGAGCATGAAGCTGCCGGACCAGAAGAACCAGGCGTTCTCCCTGACCACCACCTTCACGCCCAACAAACGCGACAACCTCAGCGCCTTCATGGCCGTTGACGCCAACGCCAAGAGCGGCGAGTACGGCAAGATCAGAATCCTGCGGATGCCGTCGGAGAACGCTCCGCTGGGGCCCAAACAGGTCCAGTCGAAGTTCAACTCCGACGCCAAGATCGCCAATGAGCTCAACATCCTCAAGCGCGGCGACTCCGAGATCGAGTACGGCAACCTCCTCACCGTCCCCCTGGACGGCGGGCTGCTCTACGTCGAGCCGGTCTACCTGCGCGGCGCGGGCGTGAACTACCCGCGCCTGAAGAAGGTGCTGGTCAGCTACGGCGACGGCGACCCGGTCCTCGGCAACACCCTCACCGACGCACTGGACGTCGTCTTCGGCAAGAAGGCGCCGGACAGCGGGCCCAAGGAGCCGCCGCCGGGCGGCGACACCGGGCAGCAGCCGCCCGCCGACCAGTCCGTCGAGCAGGCCGTCAAGGACGCCCAGAAGGCGTACGAGGACGGCGAGAAGGCGCGCCAGGCGGGCGACTGGGCCGGCTACGGCGAGGCGCAGAAGAAGCTGAAGCAAGCGCTGGAGCGCGCCGTGGAGGCGGAGAAGAAGGCGAAGGAGAAGGGCGGTGGCAACACCGGCGGCTAGCGGCCGATGACGGCCCACCTTCGTACCGTGGTACTGTGGATACACAACGGCGCGGGGTGGAGCAGCTCGGTAGCTCGCTGGGCTCATAACCCAGAGGTCGCAGGTTCAAATCCTGTCCCCGCTACTGAAGATGAAGGCCCGGATCCTCAAGGATCCGGGCCTTCATCATGTGTGCATCCTGTGTGCTCCGTGATGGTCGGCCGCTACGGGGTAGGAGTGTCGCTGCGGAGGCGTTTGGGTTGTCTCTGTGTCGGGAAGTCGACAAAACGCTGAAGTGACCTCACAGGCTGCGGTATACCAGGTGTACGCGGGTTGCAGGTGGTGCGACGATGGCCCTTATGGGGGACAAGGCAAGGTTGTTGGAGACAGGCCGGTTTGTGCGTGCGCCCGCCGACGGGCGCGAATCCGAGCTGCCGGTGGACGAGATGGAGGCCGTGGAGGCCGCCGACACGTCCGACGCCGTGATCGAGACCGGCCACCGCCGGGCCGCCGAAGCGGGCGACCCTGCCGCCATGAGCGTGCTCGGCTCGCTGCTCCTGCGCCGCGGTGACCTGGACGGCGCCGAGGCGTATCTGCGCTCGGCCACCGCCGCCGGGGACCGCGCCGCCGCCAACAACCTCGGCGTCCTGCTCCACCAGCGCGGGTACGCGGACGAGGCCGCCAGCTGGTGGCGGATCGCCGCCGTCGCCGGCTCCGCCGCGGCCGCCCACGCGCTGGGACGGCACTACCGCGAGCGCGGGGACGAGCCCGCCGCCGAGTACTGGCTGCGCCAGTCCGCCGAGTGCGGGCACTGCCTGGGCGCGTACGCCCTCGCCGACCTCCTGGAGCACCGCGGCGACGTGGGCGCCGAGCGCTGGTTCAGGGCCGCCGCCGAGCGCGGGCACCGCGAGGCCGCCTACCGCCTGGCCCGGGTGCTGGACGACCGCGCGGCCGCGGGGCGGGCCCAGGGCGGCGGCGAGCCCGCGGTGCAGGAGGAGGCCGAGCAGTGGTACCGCCAGGCGGCCGCCCGCGGACACCGCCGCGCCGCGCTGCACCTGGGCACGCTCCTGGAGGAGCGCGGCGACACCCAGGAAGCGGCCCGCTGGTACCTGTGCGCGGCCAAGGACGGCGAGGCGCGGGCCGCCTGCGCGCTGGGCTTCCTGCTGCGGGACGCGGGCCAGGAGGAGAGCGCGGCGGAGTGGTGGCGGCGCGCGGCCCAGGACGGCGACGGCAACGCCGCCAACGCGCTGGGCGCGCTGCACGCCGACCGCGGCGAGCTGCAGAGCGCCGAGCGCTGGTACCGCGCCGCCCTGGACGCCGGCGACATCAACGGCGCGTACAACATCGGCCTGCTGTGCACCGAGCAGGGCCGGGCCGGACGCGGCGAGCAGTGGTACCGCAGGGCCGCCTACGCCGGGCACCGCGAGGCCGCCAACGCGCTGGCCGTCCTGCTGCTCCAGCGCGGCGACTCGGCCGGCGCCGAGCCGTGGTTCTCCAAGGCCGCCGAGGCGGGCAGCGTGGACGCGGCGTTCAACCTCGGCATCCTGTACGCCGGGCGCGGCGAGGAGCGGATGGCCCGCCAGTGGTACGAGCGGGCGGCCGCCGCCGGGCACACCGAAGCCGCCCTCCAGGTCGCCATCGCCCAGCAGCGCGACGGTGAACTGGCCGACGCCGAGCGCAATTTGCGCAGCGCGGCGGGCGGCGGCAGCGCCGAGGCGGCCTTCCGGCTCGCCGACCTACTGGACCGCAGGGCCGAGGGCGGCGCCCACGAGGACGACGAGTGCGTGCAGTGGTACGAGCGGGCCGCGCGCCAGGGGCACCGCCGCGCCCAGGTCAGAGTTGGCATGTTCGCGGCGGCCCGGGGTGAGGTCGTCGAGGCCGCGCGCTGGTACCGGGCCGCGGCCGAGGCCGGCAGCCGCAACGGGGCTTTCAACCTCGGGCTGCTGCTGGCCCGCGAGGGGAGCCTGCCGGAGGCCGCCCTGTGGTGGACGCGCGCCGCGGAGGCCGGGCACGGCAGGGCCGCGCTGCGCCTGGCCCTGCTCGCCGCCCGGCGCGGGGCGCTGGCCGAGGGGCAGCAGTGGTGCGCGCGGGCCGGGGAGCTGGGCCCGCCGGAGGTCGCCGAACGCGCGGCCCGGCTGCGCGCCGCGCTCCAGGAGGAGCTGACCGCGTGAGCCCCCCCCGGGGGCGTACGGGCCCCGGGGGGCTCACGGGGCCCGTGTGCACGGGATTTGCGCTGGTCGTCGGCCTGGGGCTAGAGTAAAGACACAACAGCGCGGGGTGGAGCAGCTCGGTAGCTCGCTGGGCTCATAACCCAGAGGTCGCAGGTTCAAATCCTGTCCCCGCTACTCAAAGACAAGGCCCGGATCCTTCAGGATCCGGGCCTTCGTCGTGCTGCGGGCCCGTGCGGCCGGCATGGAGGGGGGCAGGCCGAGAAGCCCGCGGCCCTGGGGGTGCGGGCTCAGGGCCGTGCGCGCGGGGTCAGGCGGAGGAGCAGTTCGGGCAGATGCCGCGGTAGGTCACCGTGACCTCGGAGACCTGGAAGCCGAAGCGCTCCGGCACGGGCAGGGCGGCCAGCGGGTCGCCCTCGACGTGCACATCGCGGATCGTGCCGCACCGCGAGCACACCAGGTGCTGGTGGTCGTGGTGGGCGTTGGGGTCGTAGCGCTTGGCGCGGCCGTCCGTGCTGACCTCCATCACCTCGCCCAGCGAGACCAGCTCGCCGAGGGTGTTGTAGACGGTGGCGCGCGAGATCTCCGGGAGGCGTTCGGCCGCCCGGGCGTGCACTTCGTCAGCGGTGTAGTGGACGTGGTCCCCGTCGAGGACCTCGGCGACGACGCGACGCTGTGCGGTCAGCCGCCAGCCGCGTCCCCGGAGCCGTTCCAGCAGGTCACTCATGCCAATCACCTATCAGTCAGATAAGGGCCAGGGTAGCAGCGACTCGTCCATCACCGGATCCGGTACGAGTTTCGGGTTCTTCTTGACTTAGACAATGTCCAATGTAGGATCGGAAGCGGCGCAAGCCAAGGGCAGGTAGATGACTCAGGAGGCGCACGTGTCGGTAGAGAGCACCACCGGACCGCTGACCACGGAGGCCGGGGCTCCGGTCGCGGACAACCAGAACAGCGAGACGGCCGGCATCGGCGGCCCCGGCCTCATCCAGGACCAGCTCCTGATCGAGAAGCTCGCGCACTTCAACCGTGAGCGCATCCCGGAGCGCATCGTGCACGCCCGCGGCGCCGGTGCGTACGGCACCTTCACGGTGACCGCCGACGTCACGAAGTACACCCGCGCCAAGTTCCTCTCCGAGGTCGGCAAGCAGACCGAGACCTTCCTGCGGTTCTCCACCGTCGCCGGCAACCTCGGCGCGCCGGACGCGGTGCGCGACCCCCGCGGCTTCGCGCTGAAGTTCTACACCGAAGAGGGCAACTACGACCTCGTCGGCAACAACACCCCGGTGTTCTTCATCAAGGACGCCATCAAGTTCCCCGACTTCATCCACACCCAGAAGCGCGACCCGTACACCGGCTCGCAGGAGGCGGACAACGTCTGGGACTTCTGGGGTCTGTCGCCCGAGGCCACCCACCAGGTGACCTGGCTGTTCGGCGACCGCGGCATACCGGCGTCCTACCGCCACATGAACGGCTACGGTTCGCACACCTTCCAGTGGAACAACGAGGCGGGCGAGGTCTTCTGGGTCAAGTACCACTTCAAGACCGACCAGGGGATCAAGAACCTCACCGCCGAGGAGGCCGAGGTCCTGGCGGGCAAGGACCCCGACAGCCACCAGCGCGACCTGCGCGAGGCCATCGAGCGCGGCGAGTTCCCGACCTGGACCGTGCAGGTGCAGATCATGCCGGCGGACGAGGCGGCCACCTACCGCTTCAACCCGTTCGACCTGACCAAGGTCTGGCCGCACGAGGACTACCCGCCGATCGAGATCGGCAAGCTGGAGCTGAACCGCAACCCGCAGAACATCTTCGCCGAGGTCGAGCAGTCGGTCTTCTCCCCGCACCACTTCGTGCCGGGCATCGGCCCCTCGCCCGACAAGATGCTCCAGGGCCGCCTGTTCGCCTACGGCGACGCGCACCGCTACCGCGTCGGCATCAACGCCGACCACCTGCCGGTGAACCGCCCGCGCGCCGCCGAGGCGCGCAGCCACGGCCGGGACGGCGTGATGTACGACGGCCGCCACGGCGGCGCGAAGAACTACGAGCCGAACAGCTTCGGCGGCCCGGTCCAGACCGGCCGTCCGCTGTGGGTCTCCTCCGCGGTGACCGGCGCGACCGGCACCCACGAGGCGCCCTCGCACCCCGAGGACAACGACTTCGTCCAGGCGGGCGACCTCTACCGCCTGATGTCGGAGGGCGAGCGGGAGCGTCTGATCAACAACCTGGCGGGCAGCATCGCCGGGGTCTCCCGCGACGACATCGCGCAGCGCGCGATCGCCAACTTCCGCAGTGCGGACGCGGACTTCGGCAAGCGGCTGGAGGCCGCGGTCCAGGCCCTGCGCGGCTGACCCACCGTTTACCGAAAGACCGAAGAGGCCGGACGCCAAGGGGCTCCGGCCTCTTCGCGTACGGGTCGTCAGGCAGGGACCGGACTCACCCGCTCACGGACGGTCGAGCGGCACCGGATGATGTCGCGGACCGACACGATCCCGATCGGCTCCACACTGTCGAGCACGATCAAGTGGCGGAAGCCGCCGTGCACCATCGCCGCCGAGGCCTCGTCGAGCGTCCAGCCGGGGGCCGCGAAGACGATGTCGGTGGTGGTGTGTGCCTGAGCGGTCTCCTGGTCGGGGTTTTCGCCCGCGCCCAGGGAGTTGAGGATGTCGCGCTCGGTGAGAATGCCGAGCCCACTGGTGTCGGGGTCGAGGACGACGGCGGCGCCCACCCGGCGTGCCGACATCAGTTGTGCTGCCTGTCGGAGCGTATGGGCGGGCCCGATGGTGAGGACCACCGTGCTCATGGCGTCGCGGACGTACATGGGCATGGAGTGGAGCCACCTCCTTGGCGAATGCGCCGTGCGGACTTGGGAATCCCTTTGCGAAAGAATTCACAAGTTCACAAGCGGGGGGGATTCTCATGTTCACATGCCGCCGGGAAAGCGACAAGGGGCGCGGGAAGGGCGGTTCCTCTTCACCGCGCCCCCGCGCGCCCGTTTCCAGTCCGTGCCCCGGGGTGCGCTCCTAGGGCCTGTCGTCAAAGTCCCTAGCGGGCCAGCAGCTCCCGCAGTGTCGTGATGACCAGTGCCGGGTCCTCCTCGGCCATGAAGTGGCCGCAGCCGACCGTGGTGTGCCGCAGGTCCGGCGCCCAGGCCCGCCAGATCGCGGCGGCGTCGTACCCGAGCCGCGCGCCGAAGTCCTGCTGGAGCACGCTCACCGGCATCCGCAGCCGGCGCCCCGCAGCCCGGTCCGCCGCGTCGTGCTCCACATCGATGCCCGAGGAGGCGCGGAAGTCCGCGACGATCGAGGTCACCGCCGCGCGCGAGGCCTGGAGGTAGGCGGCGCGCACCGGTGGGGGCATGGCGCCGGCGTCCTTGCACCAGACGTCCAGGAAGTGCCCGAAGAACACCTCGGGGCAGGCGGCGATCAGCTGCTCGGGCAGGCCGGGCGGCTGCGCCATCAGGTAGAGGTGGAAGCCCACGGCGGCCGAGGTGCCGTGCAGCGCCTCCCACATGTCCAGGGTCGGCGGCGCGTCCAGCGGCGCGAGATGCGTGACGGCCTGCGGGTGGTCCAAAGCGGTGCGGAAGGCCACCAGCGCGCCCCGGTCGTGGCCCGCCAGCGCGAACCGGTCGTGCCCCAGCGCCCGGGCCAGCGCGACGACATCGGCGGCCATGGTGCGCTTGGCGTACGCCGAGCCGTCGAGGTCCGCCGGCTTGTCGCTCGCGCCGTAACCGCGCAGATCGGGGCAGATCACGGTGTGATCGGCGGCGAGATCCGCCGCGATGTGCCGCCACATCAGATGGGTCTGCGGAAAGCCGTGCAGCAGTACGACGGGGCGGCCGCTGCCGCCCACGGCCACATTCAGCTCCACGTCGGGGGCGACGGTCACACGCCGGTAGTCGAATCCGGCAATCTGCGGGGTCACACGATCTCCTTGCTCGTTCACGAACGAGCACCACCGTGCGACGGACCGATCAGCGGCCGATCAACACCGGATGTCAGCTCAACGCCGGATGTCAGCGCGCGTTCGCTGCCCCGGCCGCCAGCAGGGCGGTCACCTCGGCCGCCTCCTCCCGCGCGCCCCTGCCCTCCAGTACGGCCAGCGCCTCCAGCAGCCAGTCCCGCCCGGAGGCCGTCTCGCCCAGCCGCAGCAGCGCGTGCCCGCGCGCGTACTGGGCCAGCCCCCGGCAGAAGGCGTCGCCCAGCTCGCTCTCGGCCGCCAGCGAGCGGTCGGCGCAGTCCACGGCGTCACGATGGCGGCCCTGGGCCACCCGGCAGTGCGCGAGCCGCGCCCAGGCCAGGGCCGGCCAGCGCGGGCCGCTGTCCGCCCGCTCGAACAGGGCCAGCGCCTCACGCAGGCTCGGCGCGGCCGCATCGGGCAGCTGGGCCCGCAGCTGCGTACAGCCCGCCTGGTACAGGACGTGGGCGAGCGTCTCGGCGCGGCCCAGGGCGCGGGCCCGGTGCACGGCGCCGGCGGTGGCCTCCAGGGCGCAGGCCGTGTGCTGTGCGCGGGCCGCCCGCTCATCCGCCGTACCGCCGGGCCCCGGGTGCGCCAGGGCGATGTGCGCGCGGGCGGTGTGGGACAGCGCCCGCACGGCGCGGCCCGCCGCGCCCAGCTCCGCGAACCCCTCGCAGGACGCCGTCAGCAGCGGCAGCGCCTCGCCGGGGCGGCCCATCGCCAGCAGCACCACCCCCAGCTCCTGGCGCGCCAGGGTGCGGGTGACCGCGTCCCCGGCGGACTCGGCGAGGTGCAGGCTCTGGCGCAGGACGCCCTGTGCCCGCTCGAAGGTGTCCGAGCCGTAGTGGGGCGCGGCCAGCAGCCGCAGGGCGCGGGCGGCGGCCACGTCGTCGCCCCCGCCGCGGGCCGCCTCCAGGGCCCGCCGCAGCAGCGGGTCCAGGTCCTGGTGGAGCGCCGTGCCCAGGGTCAGCTGCGCCCACGCCGCCAGCAGGTCCACCGCAGGGCGCAGCCCGTGCTCCGGTACGCACGCGAGGACCTGGCCGACGGAGGCGAGCAGTGACGGGTGCGCGGCGGGCGCCCAGGCGCGGGCGGCGGCCTCGTCCGGGAACGGGACGGGGCCGCTCGCGGGTCCGTGTACGGCGGCGTCCTCGGGTTCGAGGAGGTTCAGGGCCGAGACGGCGCGGGACAGCTGGTGGTCCAGGAGGCGGAGCAGGACGGCGTCGCGGTCCGTGGCCGTATCGCTCTCCTCGCCGCGCTGCCGGGCGAAGAGGCGGACCAGGTCGTGGAAGCGGTAGCGGTCCGGCCCGTAGGTGTCCAGGAGGCCCGCGTCCACCAGGTCTTCCAGGGCCTGTTCGGCCGCGGCGGGGCCGGTGTCCAGCACCGCGCGGGCGGCGTCGGCGTCCAGGACGGGGGAGTCGGGGAGCGCGAGCAGGCGGAAGGCGCGGGCGAGGCCGGCGGGCAGCGCGCGGTAGCCGAGCCGGAAGGCGGGCTCCACGGCCAGGTCGCCGATGTGCAGCTCGGCGAGCCGGCCCCGCTCGTCGCGCAGCCGGGCGGCCAGGGACGCCAGCGAACGGGCGGGGCGGGCCGCCAGGCGGGCCGCGACAACACGGACCGCGAGCGGCAAGTGCCCGCAGGCGGCGGCCAGTTCGCGCGCGGCCGCCGGCTCCCGCGCCACCCGGTCCTGGCCCGCGACGGCGGCGAGCAGCGCCACCGCCTCCGCCTCCTGGAGCACCCCCACGTCCAGCACGCGCGCCCCCGGCAGCGTCAGGGCGCGCGAGCGGCAGGTGACCAGCACGGCGCAGCCCGGGGCGCCCGGCAGTAGCGGGCGCAGCTGGGCCGCGTCGTGGGCGTTGTCCAGGAGGACCAGGACGCGGCGCCCGGCCAGCGCGGAGCGGTAGCGCGCGGCCCGCTCCTCGGTGCCCTGGGGCAGCGTGCCGTCGTCCTGGCCCAGCGAGCGCAGGAAGTGCGCCAGAACGCCGCCGGGCGCGGCCGGGGCCGGGTCGGCGCCGCGCAGATCGGCATACAGCTGCCCGTCGGCGAAGGCGTCGCGCACGGCGTGCGCGACATGCACGGCCAGCGCGGTCTTTCCCGCGCCGCCGAGCCCGGTGAGCTGGGCCACGGCCAAGGCGCCGGTGCCGTCGGTGAGCCAGCCGGCCAGGCGCCCGGACAGCTCCTCGCGGCCGGTGAAGTCCGCGGTGTCGGGCGGGAGTTGGGCGGGAGGGGCGGGGGCGGGGCGCTCGGTGTGCGGCGCGGCGGACAGGCCGGTGTCGCCGCTCAGGACGCGCGCGTGCAGCCGCCGCAGCCCGGATCCCGGATCCACGCCCAGCTCCTCGGCCAGCAGGCGGCGGGTGTCGTCGTAGACGGCGAGGGCTTCGGCCTGCCGCCCGGACCGGTGCAGGGCGAGCATCAGCAGGGCCCGCGGACGCTCCCGCAGCGGGTGTTCGGCGGCCAGCGCCCGCAGTGCGGCCACGGCGTCGGCGTGCAGCCCCAGTTCGAGGGCGCAGCCGTACAGCTCCTCCCGCGCGCTCAGGCGCAGCTCGCCGAGCCGGTCGCGCTCCCGCTCGGCGTACGGCCCCGGCAGCCCGGCCAGTGCGGCGCCCTCCCACAGGGCGAGCCCGTCCCGCAGCAGCCCGTACGCACGCGAGAAGGCGCCCTGCTCGCGGGCCGACGCCGCCTGCGCCAGCGCCGCCTCGAAGCGGGCGCTGTCCACGGCGCCCTCCGGTGCGCGCAGCGCGTACCCGTCACCCGCCGACAGCAGGAGCTTTCCCGGGGTCCGGGCCGCCCGCTCCGGCTCCAGTACGGCGCGCAGCCGCGAGATGTACGTACGCAGCGCGCCGACCGCCCGCGGCGGCGGCTCCTGGCCCCACAGCGCGTCGACGAGCTCGCCGGTGGAGACCGCCCGGCCGCCGCGCAGCAGCAGGACGGCCAGCGCCGCGCGCTGCTGCGGCGGCCCGAGCGCCAGCGGCCGGCCCCCGCGCTCCGCGCGCACCGGCCCCAGCAGGTGGAAGCGCAGTTCTCCGGCGGACACGGGGGAGGGCGTCAGCCGCGGAGGTAGTTGAGCAGCTCCTCGTGGAGCAGGCCGTTGGAGGCCGCGGCGTTACCGCTGTGCGGGCCCGGCACCCCGTCCAGACCGGTGAAGCGGCCGCCGGCCTCCTGCACGACCACGGCGCACGCCGCCATGTCCCACAGCGACAGCTCCGGCTCGGCGCAGATGTCCACCGACCCCTCGGCGACCATCATGTACGGCCAGAAGTCCCCGTAGGCGCGGGTGCGCCAGCAGTCCCGGGACAGGTCCATGAAGCCGCCGAACCTGCCGAGCTCCTCCCAGCCGCCGAGCGAGGAGTACGCGAACGACGCGTCCTGGATACGCCCCACCTTGGACACCTGCAGCCGCGAGGCCGAGGTGAGACTGCGCCCGGTGTACGCGCCCAGGCCCTCGGCCGCCCACCACCGGCGGTTCAGCGCCGGCGCCGAGACCACGCCGACCACCGGCCGGTCGCCGCCCTCGCCGCGCTCCATCAGCGCGATCAGCGTGGCCCACACCGGCACCCCGCGGACGTAGTTCTTCGTGCCGTCGATCGGGTCGATGATCCAGCGGCGCGGCCCGGCCCCCTGGCTGCCGAACTCCTCGCCCAGCACCGCGTCCCGGGGCCGGGCGCGCTGCAGATGGCCACGGATCAGCTCCTCCGCCGCCTTGTCGGCCTCGCTCACCGGCGTCATGTCCGGTTTGGTCTCGACCTTGAGGTCCAGCGCCTTGAACCGCTCCATGGTCGCTGCGTCGGCGGCGTCGGCCAGGACGTGGGCCAGACGCAGATCATCGTGATAGTCGGGCATGTGCGAACACTATCGGGGGTTGGGGCGCGGCCCGGTGACAAGCCGTCGAGGGCACGGTGCGGCGCGGCGGGGCCGTTCTGCCGCGGGCAGCGGGCGGGCAAGGGGCCCGACGGCAGCCGTAGGGCCCCTTGACAGCCCCTGGCGGTGAGTCAATTCTGTGCGCACACCGGCCATATGGGCCGTGCGGCCTGGGAGGCGACGATGCCTACAGCGCGTGAATCCTTGCTGGACGCAGCCTATGCGGCACTGGAGGCCCGGCCGTGGGCGGGCGTCCGAATGGTCGATGTCGCTGCCGCCGCCGGGGTGTCCCGGCAGACTCTCTACAACGAGTTCGGCAGCAAGGAGGGGCTGGCCCGCGCCCTGGTGCGCCGGGAGACCGACGGCTATCTCGCGGGGGTGGAGCGGGCCCTTCAGGAGGCGGCGCCAGCGGACGGGGAAGCCGTCCAGGCCAGGGCGGAGGCCCGGGTCGCGGCGGCGGCCTCCTGGACGCTGCGGGCGGCCCGCGCCAACCCGCTGGTACGGGCCGCGCTGACCGGCTGCTGGAGCGAGCGGCTGCCGGCGCCGGCGGAGGTGGCACGGGAGCCGGGGGTGCCCGCGCAGCGCCCGGGAATGGGCCCGCCGGGCGCGCGGTTCGCCGAGGCGCCGCTGCTGGGACCCGCCGATCTGGTGGGCCGGTTCTGCGACCGGGCGGTGGCCGCGCTGGAGGCGGAGTGGCCCAAGGAGGAACTGCCCGAGCTGTGCACCGTCTGCACCGCCGCCGCCCGTCTGACCCTGTCCTGCGTGGTGGCGCCCGCGGCGCCCGAGGAGGTGACCCGCCTGGTCCACGACGCCTTCGCCCGCCTCCCGCGCAACGCGGGGGCAGGCGAGTGAGGAGCCCTGGGGATCAGTGCGCGGAGCCCGACAGCTGCAGGCCGATGACGCCGATGATGACCAGGGTGATCGAGACGAGCTTGAGGACGGAGACGAGGTCGCCGAGGAAGACCATGCCGTAGATCGCGGTGCCGGCCGCGCCGATGCCCGTCCACACCGCGTACGCGGGGCCGACGTCGAGCTTCTTCAGGGCCAGCGTCAGCAGACCGAAGCTACCCAGGGCGAAGCACGCGAAGGCGATGGTCGGCCAGATTCTCGTGAAGCCGTGGGAGAGCTTGAGGCAGACCGCGAAGCCGGTCTCCAGGATTCCAGCCACCACGACGAGCAGCCACGCCATGTCCATTGCCTCCTTCGGTCGGTGACCGCGTCGTCATTCTTGGTGTGATTATGCATTTACCTCGGAAGATCGGCAGCAAAACTCTGAGGGTCAGTCACCTTCGCGCCGCTCGCGCGTGGCGAGCAGACGCCTGAGGGAGTAGAGGCGCGCGGGGTCGGCGTGACCGTCGGCCACCCACTGGTCCAGCGCGCAGTCCGGCTCGTCGTGACTGCACGCCCGCGGGCAGTTCACCGTGCCCGGCGCCAGGTCGGGGAAGGCGTGGATGACCCGCGACGGGTCGACGTGGTGCAGGCCGAAGGACCGCACGCCGGGAGTGTCGATCACCCAGCCCGTGCCGTCGGGGAGCGGCAGGGCCAGCGCCGAGGTGGTGGTGTGCCGGCCTCGGCCGGTAACGGCGTTGACATGTCCCGTGGCGCGCTGCCGCTCGGGCACCAGCGCGTTGACGAGCGTCGTTTTTCCGACACCCGAGTGCCCCACAAAAGCGGTCATGTGTCCCGACAGCCGCTCGCGCACCCGGTCGGCCGCCGTCCCCGAGGACAGTTCGTCCCGGTTGGTGACGACGTACGGGACGCCGAGCGCGCCGTACATCTCCAAGAACGCGTCCGCCGGGGCCAGGTCGGACTTGGTCAGCACCAGCAGGGGGGAGAGCCCCGCGTCGTACGCGGCCACCAGGCAGCGGTCGATCAGCCGCGGCCGCGGCTCGGGGTCGGCCAGGGCGGTGACGATGGCGAGCTGGTCGGCGTTGGCGACGACCACCCGCTCGAAGGGGTCGTCGTCATCGGCGGTGCGCCGCAGCGTGGAGGTGCGCGGCTGGACGCGCACGATCCGCGCGAGGGTGTCCTTGGCGCCGGAGAGGTCGCCGACGACCGCGACGCGGTCGCCGACCACCGTGCTCTTGCGGCCCAGCTCGCGGGCCTTCATCGCGGTGACCGTGCGGTCCTCGATGAGACAGGTGATGCGGCCGCGGTCGACGGTGAGGACCAGGCCCTCGCTGGCGTCCTCGTGCTTGGGCCTGATGTTCGTCCGGGGCCGGTTGCCCTTGCGGTTGGGGCGGACGCGGACGTCGTCCTCGTCGGGGTTCTTGCCGTAGCGGCGCATGGGGGCGGAACTCTCAGATTCTCCGGGCGGGTGCGGCAGCCGGGCTGAGCATGTCCGTCCACATGGCGGGGAAGTCGGGCAGGGTCTTGGCGGTCGTCGCGACGTTCTCGACCTGGACGTCCTTGACCGCGAGGCCGATGATCGCGCCGGCGGTGGCCATGCGGTGGTCCTCGTAGGTGTGGAAGACGCCGCCGTGCAGCTTGCGCGGGCGGATGCGCAGACCGTCCTCGGTCTCGGTGACATCGCCGCCGAGTTCGTTGATCTCCTTGGTCAGCGCGGCCAGCCGGTCGGTCTCGTGCAGGCGCAGGTGGGCCACGCCGCGCAGCACGGACTCGGAGTCGGCCAGCGCCGCGACCGCGGCGATGCCGGGGGTCAGCTCGCCGACGTCGCCCAGGTCGATGTCGATGCCGTGGACACGGCCCGAGCCGGTGAACGTCAGCCCGTGCTCGGTCAGTTCGCAGCTGCCGCCCATGGCGGTGAAGATCTCGCGCAGCGCGTCGCCGGGCTGGGTGGTGTGCTCGGGCCAGTCGGGGATGGTGACCCGGCCGCCGGTGATCAGCGCCGCGGCCAGGAACGGCTGGGCGTTGGACAGGTCCGGCTCCACGACCAGGTCGCGGCCGAGCAGGGCGCCGGGGGTGACCCGCCACACGTTCGGCTCGCCGCCGGACTCGGGGGTGTCCACCTGGGCGCCGACGCTGCGCAGCATGTCGACGGTCATGCGGATGTGCGGCAGCGAGGGCAGGGCGGAACCGGTGTGGCGTACCTCCACCCCCTGGTTGAAGCGCGGGGCCGACAGCAGCAGGGCGCTGACGAACTGGGAGGAGGAGGAGGCGTCGATCTCGACGGGGCCGCCGTCCAGGGCGCCGCTGCCGTGCACGGTCATCGGCAGGGCGCCGCGCGAGTCGTCGTCGATACGGGCGCCCAGGGCGCGCAGCGCGTCGATGACGCCGCCCAGCGGACGCTCGTAGGAGCGCGGGTCGCCGTCGAAGCGGATGGGGCCGTCGGCCAGCGTGGCGACGGGCGGCAGGAAGCGCATGACGGTGCCGGCGTTGCCGACGTCGACGGTGGCGGGGCCGTGCAGACCGGCGGGGATGACCCGCCAGGCCTCGCCGCTGCCGTCGGGGCCGCCCGCGACGGAGGAACTGGAGTCTGCGGTTTCCTCGATGCCCACGCCCAGGGTGCGCAGCGCCTCGGCCATCAGGACGGTGTCGCGCGAGCGCAGCGGGCGGCGCAGCCAGCCGGGCTCGGAGGACAGGGCTGCCAGCACCAGGCCACGGTTCGTGACCGATTTGGAGCCGGGCACGGTGACGGTCGCGTCGACCGCCCCGGCTGCGAGGGGGGCGGGCCAGAGTGCAAGATGCGCGGGGCTCTCGGTCATGTCCCTCACTTTAATGGCTGCACAAGGGTGAGGATCTTGATCAAATGTGGCGCAACCTGCATGAAACACAGCACTGGTAGTGCGAGCTGCGTCAAGTCCCGCGCGCGGCCCGGTTCATGGTCCGGCGCGGGCCGCTGCGCGCGCCGGACCTCATACGCCCAGCAGCATGCGCCCGCCGCCGATCAGCGAGCAGAGCGTCACGACGTGGAAAAGTCCCAGCCAGGCCGCGGCCGGCAGGTGGGTGAGCCGGGCCAGCTGGTCGGGGTCGGAATCCACCGCACCACCGCGCCGGCGCTTGCCCTGGAGCTCGAAGGGCGGCCGTACGCCCCCCAGAAGCAGGAACCAGACCACCGCGTACGCGAAGGCCGCCTGCACATCGGGGGTGGTCATCCAGGACACCAGGAAGAAGGCGGCGCCCGCCAGGACTACGGTCAGCACGCCGTACGCGTTACGGATCATCACCAGCATCGCCAGCAGCAGCGCGACGGCGCCCCACAGCAGGGCGGTGATGTGGCCCGAGGCCAGCAGCCAGGCGCCCAGCAGGCCCAGCAGGGAGGGCGTGATGTAGCCCGCGGCGGCGGTGAGGATCATGCCGAGGCCGGTGGGCCTGCCGCGGCTGACGGTCAGCCCCGAGGTGTCGGAGTGCAGCCGGATGCCGTCCAGGCGGCGGCCGGTCACCAGCGCTATGAGGCCGTGGCCGCCCTCGTGGGCGATGGTGATGGCGTTACGGGCCAGCCGCCAGGCGCCATAAGGCACGACCACGGCCAGGGCGGCGACGGCGGTGGCCACGACCAGCCAGGTGGACGGGTCGGGCTGGGTGCCGAAAACCCTGTCCCATACGTCGGTGATGTGCTGGGTGTCCATCTCTCCCCTTGCTCTGGCATGGCAGTGTGGCATCCATGTGCGGACGGTATGCAGCGAGTCGCCGGCCCGAGGACCTGGCGGGGCTCTTCGAGGCCGAGAAGTGGGAGCCGCAGGAGACCCTGGCGCCCGACTGGAACGTGGCCCCGACCAAGAGTGTGTACACGGTTCTCGAACGCCCCCTTAAAGACGCGGAGGATCGCCGTCCGGTTCGCCAGCTCAGGGCGCTGAAGTGGGGCCTCGTGCCGTCCTGGGCCAAGTCCCCGGACGGCGCCGCGAAGATGATCAACGCTCGCGCCGAGACGGTCCACGAGAAGCCGTCCTTCCGCCGCCCCTTCGTCGCCCGGCGCTGCCTGATACCGGGCGACGGCTACTACGAGTGGGTCACCGCCGCCTCCGAGCGGCAGCTGGAGGAGCAGGGCAGGAAGAAGCGCCCCCGCAAGCAGCCCTACTTCGTCACGCCCGCCGACGGGCAGGTCATGGCGATGGCCGGGCTGTACGAGTTCTGGCGGGACCGGACGCTGCCGGACGACCACCCGCAGGCGTGGTGGGCGACCTGCACGGTCATCACCACCGAGGCCGAGACCACGCCGCTGGCCGGGGCGGACGGCGGCGAGGGCCCGCAGAGCCTGGCCGAGATCCACCCGCGGATGCCGCTGATCATGACGCCGGACCGCTGGGACGCCTGGCTGGACCCCTCCCGTACGGACCCCGACGAGCTGCGCGGCCTGCTGCAGCCGCCGCCCGCCGGGCTGATGCGGGCCTATCCGGTCTCCACGGACGTGAGCAACGTCCGCAACAACGGCCCCGAGCTGCTGACGGAGCTGGACGGGCCGGAGGCCGGGACCCTGTTCTGAGGCGGCGCCGATGTGGCGCGGTCCGCCGGTGACGGGCGGGACGGCAGGATGGGCGTGTGACTGCTGAGACTGTTCAGACCCCGGTAGGCCCCGCACGGATCACCTGGCACCGCGCCGGGCGCCCGCGCGCCGTGCTCGCGGTGAGCCACGGCGCCGGCGGCGGCATCGAGGCCCGCGACCTGAAGGCCCTGGCGGCGGCGCTGCCCGCGCTCGGCTGGAGCGTGGCGCTGGTGGAGCAGCCGTGGCGGGTGGCGGGCAAGAAGGTCGCGCCCGCGCCCAAGACCCTGGACGTGGCCTGGCGCGCGCTGTGGCCCGCGCTGGCCGCGCCCGGGCTGCCGGTGGTGGCCGGCGGGCGCAGCGCGGGCGCGCGGGTGGCCTGCCGCACCGCGGCTGACCTGGGCGCGCACGCCGTGCTCGCGCTGAGCTTCCCGCTGCACCCGCCCGGCAAGCCGGAGAAGTCCCGGGTGGAGGAGCTGACCGGGGCCGGGGTGCCGGTCCTGGTGGTGCAGGGCGCGCGGGACCCCTTCGGCCGGCCCGGGGAGTTCCCCGCCGGTACGCACCTGGTCGAGGTGCCGTACGGGGACCACGGCTTCGCGGTGCCGAAGAAGGCGGAGACCGGCGAGGAGGCGGCGCTGGCCGTGATCACGGACGCGGTGGGGAAGTGGCTCGAAGAGCTCTTCGGCTGAGGGCCCGGGCGCGCTCAGTCGCCCTTCCCGGCGCGCGGGCGGGCGCGTACGTGCATCCGCTCGCCCTGGCGCCCGAAGAGGCTGAGCAGCTCGACCGGCTCGCCGCCCGCCGCGCCGAACCAGTGCGGCAGGCGGGTGTCGAACTCCGCCGCCTCCCCGGCCCGCAGCGCCACGTCGCGCTCGCCCAGCAGCAGCCGCAGCCGTCCGGACAGGACGTAGAGCCACTCATAGCCCTCGTGGACGCGCTGCTCGGGCTCGGCGGCGGTCGGCTCGATGACGAGCTTGTAGGCCTGCAGGGCGCCGGGCTGCCGGGTGAGCGGCATGTACGTCATGTTCTTCCTGCGCCGCGGTACGGACCGCACCCGCGGATCGCCGACCTCGGGGGCGCCCACCAGCTCGTCCAGCGGTACCTGGTGGGCCTGGGCCAGCGGCAGCAGCAGTTCCAGGGAGGCCTTGCGGCCGCCGGACTCCAGCCGCGAGAGCGTGCTCACCGAGATACCGGTCGCCTCCGAGAGCGCCGCCAGCGTCACTCCACGGGACTGCCGGATGCGGCGCAGCCGGGGCCCCACACTCTCCAGAACGCGCGCGTGGTCCTTCGTGCCGTCGTCCGTCACGTCGTCATTCCCCGCTTCCTGATATCCGGTCCGGTCCGTGCCGCTTCCATTACTCTCACTGCTCCATTCCCGGCGAGCGGTATTCCTTTGCCGAAGTGGCAACGCGCGGCGCCCGTCCGGTCCAGAAGCGCTCGAGGCGGCGCACGCGAGGGAATGCGGTGGCGGATACCGCTGTTGTGCGAGTCGTAGGTACGCGCAGTTGCGCACCGCCACGTCACAGGAATGGGAGTCCGCCGCATGGGAATCGCTTGCCCGGCCCGCCCGCAGGCCGCTGAACTGCAGTGGTCGCAGCTGCAGGCACCGCAGGCCGCCATGGCTGGAGCGGCGGCAGTACCGGATCGTCGTCTATTCTCCGATTCGAGCGGGTCCGCTTCCGGGCCCGGCACGGTGTTGGAGGAGGTGGGTCCGGTCACTGGGACCGACGCAGGGGCGGACGGCACGGCAGAGGAACACTCTGGGAGCCGGGAAGCGGTGAAGGAGACGGACGCCGAGCGCAGTGCGCGCTTCGAGCGGGACGCCCTCACCTTCCTGGACCAGATGTATTCGGCCGCGCTGCGCATGACGCGCAATCCGGCCGACGCGGAGGACCTGGTGCAGGAGACGTACGCGAAGGCGTATGCGTCCTTCCACCAGTTCCGCGAGGGTACGAACCTCAAGGCGTGGCTGTACCGCATTCTCACCAACACCTTCATCAACTCCTACCGCAAGAAGCAGCGCGAGCCGCAGCGCAGTGCCGCCGAGGAGATCGAGGACTGGCAGCTCGCGCGCGCCGAGTCGCACATGTCCACGGGTCTGCGTTCGGCCGAGTCGCAGGCACTGGATCATCTGCCTGATTCGGATGTGAAGGAAGCGCTTCAGGCCATCCCCGAGGAATTCCGTATCGCGGTCTATCTCGCGGATGTCGAGGGCTTTGCGTACAAGGAGATCGCGGACATCATGGGAACACCCATCGGCACGGTGATGTCCCGTCTGCACCGCGGCAGGCGCCAACTGCGCGGCATGCTGGAGGACTACGCCCGCGAGCGTGGGCTGGTCCCCGCCGGGGCAGGCGCTGCGGCTGAGCCCAACGGGCAGTCGCACGATCGGAAAGGCTCGGGATCATGAGCTGCGGAGAGCCGCACGACACGGACTGCTCGCAGGTCCTCGACCACCTGTACGAATATCTCGACCGTGAGATGCCGGACGGGGAGTGCGCGAAATTCCAGGAGCACTTCGACGAGTGCTCGCCCTGCCTGGAGAAGTACGGCCTGGAGCAGGCCGTGAAGAAGCTGGTCAAGCGCTGCTGCGGGCACGACGACGTACCCACCGACCTGCGGTCGAAGGTCATGGGCCGGATCGAGCTGATCCGGGCGGGCGAGGCGGTGCCCGAGCAGAGCGTGCTGGAGCAGGCGAAACAAGAACAGGCAGCACAGGCGGCACAGGCCGCGCGGGCCGCGCAGGCGGGACAGGCTGCGCGCGCCGAATAGGGCGCCGGGCCGGTGCGTGCGCACGCCCGCCGCATCGAGGACCAACGCGCTCTGCCCGTACGGGAGTTCCCCCGCTGCCTTGCCGGCCGCGGTCAACTCCTGGCGCATGCCGCGTGGTTGGAGTGGGTGACGGGCGCGAGGGCCGTTCGGGTGCTGTTTCCGGCCCGGGCGGCCCGCTTTGTCTGTGAGGGTGGTTGCCAACTGGGGTCCGGGGGAGCCGAGTTGGGTGTGCCGGTGTGCGCCGCGCGGCCGGCGGGTGCCGTTCCGCGGCGGACCGGTGTGCCCGCCGCGGTCGCGGGCGGTGGGCGGCGGGCGAATCCGTAGCGCGAGCGGCCGGTCACGGCCCGTACGGTGCGCGCCGTCAACCTTTGATGCCCTGATGGGACGCATGGGCCCGCACGGCCCCGTCAGGGCGCGCGGGCGGGCCCCGGCCGGCCGGTGCGCCAGCTCACGGAACCCATGGGTAATGAGCGGCCTTCGAGATGGGCATGGTTGGATGCGAAGGAACCCCCGCCAAGGGGGATTCAGGGGGTCCGCGGCAGGCAAGGAGCCGCATGGAGCACAACAGGGCGAGGCCACGGGGAGCACCACCGGGCTGAGCCCGGCGGCAATCTGTGGCAGGTTGTCGAGTGGGCCCCCGTCAAGGGCCCAGGAAGCCGCCCAGGACAGCGTCCGCGGCGGCGACGAGCGAGCGACCGGCAGGCGGGAATCGTGAGGATCTTCGGCAAGGTGAGGCACCGGCCCTCCGCCTCGTGGCGGCAGGCGACCGACCGAGCTTTCACGCTGATCGGCGACGGCCGTTACGAGGACGCGGGCGCACTGCTGACCCGCGCAGCCGACATGGAGCCGTGGCTCTCGGAGTCCTGGTTCAACCTCGCCCTGCTGCACAAATTCCGGCACGACTGGGAACAGGCCCGCACCGCCGGGCTGCGCGCGGTGGCCCTTTTGGACCGCGAGGCCGGGGCCCCCGACTGGTGGAACGTGGGCATCGCCGCCACCGCCCTGCAGGACTGGCCGCTGGCCCGCCGCGCCTGGCAGGCCTACGGCCTCAAGGTGCCCGCCGAGGGCTCGCCCTCCGGCGCCCCCGTCGGCATGCAGCTGGGCAGCGCCGCCGTCCGCCTCTCTCCCGAGGGCGAGGCGGAGGTCGTCTGGGGCCGCCGTCTGGACCCGGCCCGTATCGAGGTGCTGTCCATCCCGCTGCCGTCCTCCGGGCGGCGCTGGGGCGAGGTGGTGCTGCACGACGGCGTACCGCACGGCGAGCGCACCACGACCGCCTCCCCGGACGGCGCCACCCGCGCCTACCCCGTCTTCGACGAGATCGAGCTGTGGGCGCCCTCCCCGGTCCCCACCTGGGTCGTCCTGCTGGAGGCCGCCACCGAGGCCGACCGGGACGCCCTGGAGCGGCTGGCCGCGGACGCCGGCTATGCCGCCGAGGACTGGTCCTCCTCGGTGCGCCTGCTGTGCCGTACGTGCTCGGAGAGCCGGATGCCCAGCGACGAGGGCGACGGCGAGCACCTGGACCCGCACGACCACAGCGAGCCGGGCCACCCGGGGCCGCTGGGCCACCGCACGGCCGGGGCCCTGTGGGTGCCCGAGCGCGAGTGCGGCATCGCGGCGCCCGCCGGGCTCGTACGGGGCCTGCTGGACAGCTGGGTCGCCGACAGCCCGGACAGCCGGGAGTGGCGGGACCTCGAAGAGGTCTGTTGACGCAGAGGTCTGCTGAGCCCGTCCGCCGCCGCGCCGTACCCTGTACGGGCATCGATTACGAGATTTGGTATTTCGCGGAAGGCGTGCGGCGGACATGGCGCAGCAAGACAGTGAGCAGGCCGGGCAGCAAGTGGACACGGAGTTCATCGACGACGTCACGGACGCCGAGGAGCGGGAGACGGCACACCGCGAGCGCGGCACGTCCCGCCCGATCACCGTCGTCGGCAACCCCGTCCTGCACAAGGAGTGCAAGGACGTCACCGAGTTCGACGAGCAGCTGGCCCAGCTCATCGACGACATGTTCGCCAGCCAGCGCACCGCCGAGGGCGTGGGCCTGGCCGCCAACCAGATCGGCGTGGACCTGAAGGTCTTCGTCTACGACTGCATGGACGACCAGGGCGTGCGGCACGTCGGCGCGGTCTGCAACCCGGTCCTGGACGAACTGCCGGCCGAGCGCCGGGTGCTGGACGACTCCAACGAGGGCTGCCTGTCGGTGCCCGGCGCCTACGCCGAACTGGCCCGCCCCGACTACGCCGTGGTGCGCGGCCAGGACGCCAAGGGCGAGCCCATCGCCGTCGAGGGCACCGGCTACTTCGCGCGCTGCCTCCAGCACGAGACCGACCACCTCTACGGCTACCTCTACATCGACCGCCTCTCCAAGCGCGACCGCAAGGACGCCCTGAAGCAGATGGCCGAGCGCGAGCCGCGCTACCCCGTCGTCGCCAACGACTGACGCGCCTGTTCTCCGCTGTCGCCCGCCCCTAGGCGGCAGCGGCGGTATAGGCGGCCCACACGCGCGGCGGCAGGGCGTTGCCCCGCTCCGTGTCCGGGCCGCCCACACCCTGCAGCGGGAGCAGCTGCGGTGCGCCCGGCTTGCTGCGAAAGAGCGTCACCGCGGTGGTCAGCCGCCCGTCGTTGCCGATGAACCAGGCCGACCGCATCCGGTCGTGCGCGCCGGTGCCGCCCGCGGAGACGTCCTGAAGAGTGTCGACGGCCCGCGGTGGCAGGGTCTTCCAGGCGAAGGCCCGCAGCGAGCGCTCGATGCCGCGTGCCACCGCCCTCTCCAGCACCCGGCGCACCCGCGGCTTGACGAAGCCGTCCACCGGCCTGCCGTCCCTGAGCACCCGGGTCACCGAATAGGGCTCGGCCCGGGTGCCGCCGTTGGGGAAGAGCGTGTACGCGCCCGCCAGCCGGATCGCGCTGGGGGTGGAGCTGCCCAGCGCGAACATCGGCTCCAGGGGTGCCATGCTCTCCTCGCGCAGCCCGGCGGCCACCGCCGTCTCCTTGACCTTGTCCAGGCCGATGCGCTTGCCGGCGGCGACGAAGGGGGCGTGGGCGGAGGTGACCAGCCCCTCGGAGAGTTCGGAGCCGGCCTCCGGCCCCTCGTCGGGCCGGCCGGGCGCCGGGTAGGCGGCGCGCGGACCCTGGTCCTGGAGGGCGGCGGCCATCACGAACGGCTTGAAGGCCGAGGCGGCCGGGACGCCCGAGGTGTCCGCGTTGTTGCTGAAGTGCTCGATCGCGTTCGCGCCGCCGTACAGTGCCACGACGGCTCCGTCCGAGGGCCGTACCGAAGCCGCGCCGAATTCCACGTACGTATCGGTCGGCTTCCGCTTCTTCGGGTCGATGTCCCGCTTGCGTACCTGGGTGACGGCCTTTTCCAGCTGCGCCACCCTGGCCTTGTCGAAGGTGGTGTGAATGCGGTAGCCGCCGCGTGCCAGATCCCGGTCGGTAAGGCCCGTACGGGACTTGATGTATTTGTTGGCGACATCGACGAGATATCCGGTCTGGCCTGCCTGGCTGGTCGGCTTGGCGGGTTTCCTCGGCTCCGGGAACTCCCGGTAGCGGTCCCGCTCCTGACGGGTCATCAGGCCGACCTCGACCTGGCGGTCCAGAATCCATTCCCAGCGCTCCACCGCGCGCTGGTGATTCTTGCCGCCGCCCGCCGGGTCGTACTGCTCGGCGCCCTTGAGCGTGGCGGCCAGAACGGCTGCCTGGCTCGGGTTCAGTTCCCGGGCGGGAATGCCGTAGTACGCGTTCGCGGCGGCCTGGATTCCGAAGGAACCGCGCCCGAACCAGCTGGTGTTGAGATATCCCTGAAGGATCTCGTCCTTGGACTTGCGGTTGTCCAGCTTCAGCGCGATGAAGAACTCCTTCACCTTGCGCTTGAGGGTCTGCTCCTGCGAGAGATAGGTGTTCTTCACATACTGCTGGGTGATGGTGGAGCCGCCCTGCGCGTCCCCGCCGGTGACCATGTTCACCGCGGCGCGGGCGATGCCCTTGAGGGAGACGCCGGAGTCGCTGTAGAAGCTCTCGTTCTCGGCGGCTATCACGGCATTGCGTACGGATTGCGGGACTTGGGCGAGGGGCACGTTCTGCCGGTTGACGGCGCCCACGCTCACCATCTGGCTGCCGTCGGCCCAGTAGTAGACGGACGCCTGCTGCCGGGACTCGGCGTTCTCGTCGGGGATGTCGACGTTCGCGTACACCACGGCGAACAGCCCGCTCAGCGCGCCGATGCCGAGCGTGCACAGGCTCAGCAGCTGTCTCCACGACGGCACAAAGCGGCGCAGGCCGCCGCGCCCGCGCCGCGGACAGTCGAAACGCCCGATGAACCGCCCTGTCTTCTTCGCATCGTTCACACAACAGCAGAGCGGGTGAGGGGCGGCCGGGTTGCCGCTCCTCACCCGCTCGTCATCAACTCATCATCTACGGGCTAGAACTCGTCGTCGAAGGAGACCGAGCCCTCCACGGCGACCTGGTAGGCCGAGGCGCGCCGCTCGAAGAAGTTGGTCAGCTCCTGGACGTTCTGCAGCTCCATGAAGGAGAACGGGTTCTCCGAGCCGTACACCGGCGGGAAGCCGAGCCGCTGCAGGCGCTGGTCGGCGACGCACTGGAGGTACTCGCGCATCGACTCGGTGTTCATGCCCGGCAGGCCGTCGCCGCACAGGTCGCGGCCGAACTGCAGCTCCGCCTCGACGGCCTCCTTGAGCATGTCGGTGACCTGCTGCTGGAGTTCGTCGTCGAAGAGGTCGGGCTCCTCCTCGCGGACGGTGTCCACCACGGAGAACGCGAAGTTCATGTGCATGGTCTCGTCGCGGAAGACCCAGTTGGTGCCGGTGGCCAGGCCGTGCAGCAGGCCGCGCGAGCGGAACCAGTACACGTACGCGAAGGCGCCGTAGAAGAACAGGCCCTCGATGCAGGCCGCGAAGCAGATCAGGTTCAGCAGGAAGCGGCGGCGGTCCGCCTTGGACTCCAGGCGGTCGATGGACTCCACCGAGTCCATCCACTTGAAGCAGAACTCCGCCTTCTCCCGGATGGAGGGGATGTTCTCCACCGCGGCGAACGCGGCCGCGCGGTCGTCCGGGTCGGGCAGGTAGGTGTCCAGCAGCGTCAGATAGAACTGGACGTGCACGGCCTCCTCGAAGAGCTGACGGCTCAAGTACAGCCGCGCCTCGGGGGAGTTGATGTGCTTGTAGAGGGTGAGCACCAGGTTGTTGGCGACGATGGAGTCACCGGTGGCGAAGAAGGCGACCAGCCGGCCGATCATGTGCTGCTCGCCGGGGGAGAGCTTGGCGAGGTCGGCGACGTCGGAGTGCAGGTCCACCTCCTCCACGGTCCAGGTGTTCTTGATCGCGTCGCGGTAGCGGTCGTAGAAGTCCGGGTACCGCATCGGGCGCAGGGTCAGCTCGAAGCCCGGGTCCAGCAGGTTCTTGGTGCCGGTGGTCGTGGTGTGGGCGGCCGCGGCGGTGTTCTTCTCGGTCTTCTCGGATGCGGTGGTCATTACTGGCAGGCCTCGCAGGACTCGGGGTTTTCCAGGGAGCAGGCGATCGCGTCGGGGTCGCTCACCTGCTGCGGTACGGGGGCGGTGGCGGCGGGGGCTGCCGCGCGGGCGGACTGCGCGATCCGGGTGGCCGGGCGCGAGCGCAGGTAGTACGTGGTCTTGATGCCCTGCTTCCAGGCGTAGGCGTACATCGAGCTGAGCTTGCCGATGGTGGGCGAGGCCATGAACAGGTTCAGCGACTGGCTCTGGTCGATGTAGGGCGTACGGTCCGCCGCCATGTCGATCAGGGCGCGCTGCGGGATCTCCCAGGCCGTGCGGTACAGCGCGCGGATGTCCTGGGGGATCCACTGAAGGTCCTGGACCGAGCCGTTGGCCTCGCGCAGCGCGTCACGGGTGCGCGCGTCCCACAGGCCCAGCGCCTTGAGCTCCTCGATGAGGTAGGCGTTGACCTGGAGGAACTCGCCCGAGAGCGTCTCGCGCTTGAAGAGGTTGGAGACCTGCGGCTCGATGCACTCGTACACGCCCGCGATCGAGGCGATGGTGGCGGTCGGCGCGATGGCCAGGAGCAGGGAGTTGCGCATGCCGGTGGTGGCGATGCGGGCGCGCAGCGCCTCCCAGCGGCCGGCCCAGCGCGGCTCGGCGTTGGGGTAGTGGTCGGGGTGCAGCACGCCGCGCGCGGTGCGGGTCGCGGACCAGGCCGGGTGCGCGCCGTGCCGCTCGGCGAGGTCGGCGCTGGCCTCGTACGCCGCGAGCATGATGCGCTCGGAGATGTGCGTGGACAGCTCCTTGGCCTCGGGCGAGTCGAAGGCCAGGCGCAGCCGGAAGAAGACGTCCTGCAGGCCCATCAGGCCCAACCCCACCGGGCGCCAGCGGGAGTTGGAGGCGCCGGCCTCGTCGGTCGGGTAGAAGTTGATGTCCACCACGCGGTCGAGGAAGGTGACGGCGGTGCGCACGGTGGCGTCCAGCCGCTCCCAGTCCATCTGCCCGTCCTCGCCCAGGTGGGCGGCGAGGTTGACCGAGCCGAGGTTGCACACGGCGGTCTCGCCGTCGTTGGTGACCTCGAGGATCTCGGTGCACAGGTTGGAGGAGTGCACCACGTTGCCGGGCTCGGCGGTCTGGTTGGCGGTGCGGTTGGCGGCGTCCTTGAAGGTCATCCAGCCGTTGCCGGTCTGCGCGAGCGTACGCATCATCCGCGCGTACAGGACCCGGGCGGGCACGGCCTTGACGGCCTTGCCCTCGGCCTCGGCCTTCTTGTACGCGGCGTCGAACTCGGCGCCCCACAGGTCCACCAGTTCGGGGACGTCCACCGGGGAGAACAGCGACCAGTCCTGGTCGGCGTCCACCCGGCGCATGAACTCGTCCGGGATCCAGTGCGCGATGTTCAGGTTGTGGGTGCGGCGCGCCTCCTCACCGGTGTTGTCGCGCAGCTCCAGGAACTCCTCGATGTCCGCGTGCCAGGTCTCCAGGTAGACGCAGGCCGCGCCCTTGCGCCGGCCGCCCTGGTTGACGGCGGCGACCGAGGAGTCCAGCGTGCGCAGGAACGGCACGATGCCGTTGGAGTGCCCGTTGGTGCCGCGGATCAGCGAACCGCGGGCGCGGATACGGGAGTACGACAGGCCGATGCCGCCCGCGTGCTTGGACAGGCGCGCCACCTGGTGGTAGCGGCCGTAGATCGAGTCCAGCTCGTCCAGCGGGGAGTCCAGCAGGTAGCAGGAGGACATCTGCGGGTGGCGGGTGCCGGAGTTGAACAGGGTGGGGGAGGACGGCAGGTAGGAGAGCGTGCTGGTCAGGCGGTACAGCTCGGCGACGTCATCGAGGGCCCGCAGGGAGCGGTCCTCCGCCAGGCCGCAGGCCACCCGCAGCAGGAAGTGCTGGGGGGTCTCGATGACCTGCCGGGTGATGGGGTGGCGCAGCAGATAGCGCGAGTGCAGGGTGCGCAGGCCGAAGTAGCCGAAGCGGTCGTCCGCGCCGTCCTTCAGGGCCGTGGTGACCAGCTCGTCCAGGCGCTCGGCGTGGGTGCGTACGAACTCGGCGGTGTCGTCCGCGATCAGGCCCTCGCGGTGGCCGACCTCGACGGAGGCCGAGAAGGAGACGGCGCCCTGGCCCGCGGCCTCGTCGGCGACGGCGAGGGTGAGCAGGCGCGCGGCGAGCTTGGAGTACTGCGGCTCGTCGCCGATCAGACCGGCCGCCGCCTCGGTGGCCAGGGACCTCAACTCGGCCTCGTCGGAGCCCGCGTGGCGTCCGCGCAGGGCGGCGGCCGCGACCTTGCCGGGGTCGGTGGCGGGGAGATCCGCGGTGAGGTCGGTCAGGGTGCGCAGCAGGGCGGTGCCGGGCCCGTCTGCGGTCTCCGTGGCCTGCGTGGCCTGCGCGGCGCGCGTGTTCTGCACGGCCGCAGCGGCTGACGCGGGCTCCGTCGGCGCGATGGTCACGTGGTGCTCTCCCTCACTCGGCGGGGGCCGCGAGGGGTGGTGCGCGACGGGCGCGTACGGGCACACGGCACCCCGGAAAAGAGGGGTGCGGGCACACTCGTAGCGTCCACCGGCCCAACCCGCGAGGCCCGGACGAAACAGCGACCGCGCCGGTCGCGGCGGGTCGTACCGTCGGCAGGTCCTCGGACTCACGGGTGCTTAAATGCGCACTCGTACACCGTTGCGGGACAGTTCCGGATTTGCACCGGATTCCCCTGCGGCGACAGCGAGGACGAGCATACATCTTGTGCTGGCCGACGCACGCACCCCCACATCTTGTGTCGCGTGGCGGCGGCATGCCCTCAGGTGTGTTAGAGAGCCCTGATGAACGGGGCGTATTGCGGGACCGGGCCGCCGTCGAGGCGTTGACCGGGGCCCGTGCAGCGTATTGGCTCCTTGACTGCTCCGTCGGCCATCGGGGCCGCAGGGGGCCAAGTGTGAGGGGGGAGACATGCGTGCACGGTTAAGAGCCGGGGTCGTGGTGGCTGCCGGGGCGTGCCTCGCGGCCGGGCTGCTGCCCGCCGGGGCGGCTTCGGCGCGGTCCGCCGCGGCCACCGAGCGGGTCAGCGCGGCCGCGGACGGGGCCCAGTCCGCCGGCTTCGCGGCGAGCCCGGCGCTCAGCGCCGACGGGCGCTACGCCGCCTTCACCTCCGACGCCGCGGACCTCGGGCCGTCGGACACCAATGGCCAACAGGACGTCTATCTCAAGGATTTGCGGACCGGAAAGGTCGAACTGGTCAGCGTCGGCAGCGACGGGACGCAGGGCGACGCTCTCTCCGGTTCGCCCGCCATCAGCGCCGACGGCCGGTATGTCGCCTTCTCCTCCTCGGCGGGCAACCTGGTACCGGGGGACACCAACAAAGAGGGCGACGTCTTCGTGCGCGACCGGGTGACCGGGCGGACGCAGAGCCCCACGGCGGGCGCGGGCACCTCGCCGTACGGCTACGGCGTCCAGGGCTTCGCGATCAGCGGTGACGGGCGATATCTCGCATTCGGCTCGTCCCGGGCGGACCTGGTGCCGGGGGACACCAACGAGAGCCAGGACGTCTTCGTCGCGGACTTGCGGGAGCGAACGACGCGGCGGGTGAGCGTGGCGAGCGACGGGAGCCAGGCCGAGGGCGCCTCCCGCATCCCGACGATCAGCGCGGACGGCCGCCGGGTCGGCTTCGTCTCGCGGGCGTCGAATCTGCCCGGCGCGAGAACCGCGCTGCGCCCGCCGCCACTGGACCCGATGTACGTCCACGACCTCGGCTCGGGGCGGACGAGGGCGGCGAGCCTGAGCACCGCCGGCGCCGCCGTCGGCGTGACACCCTCCACCTCGCTGAGCCCGGACGGCCGCTACGCGCTCTTCGTGAGCCCGGCCGGCGATGTGGTGCCGGGCGACACCAACGGCACGTACGACATCTTCGCCCGCGACCTGAACGGGGACGGCGGCACCCGGCTGCTGACCCGCGCCCACGACGGCGCGCAGGGCAACGGATGGGCCTCCGACGGGCGGCTGAGCGCGGACAACCGGCGGCTGTTCTTCACGTCGGTGGCGACCAACCTCGTGCCGGGCGACACCAACGGCTACGCGGACGGGTTCGTACGGGACCTGAGGACCGGGGCGGTCCAGCGCGTCAACCTCGCCGCCGACGGGGCGCAGTCCACGTCCTGGACCAACGCCGTGGTGCCCGACGCGTCGGGGCGTACGGCGCTCTTCGACTCCCGGGACGAGGGTCTGGTGCCCGGCGACACCAACGCCTCGGGCGATGTCTTCGTCCGGCGGCTGCAGAACCGACCTGTAGGAGGGGAAAGCCGATGAGCGCACGACACAGCGGGTCACGAAGAGCCGTCGCCGTGCTGGCCTGCGCGGTGGCCGCGCTGCTGCCCGCGGGGACGGCCGGGGCGCAGGCCAACGCGCCGCGCACGGAGCGGATCAGCGTCGCGGCCGGCGGCGCGCAGGGCGACGGCAGCTCCAGCGGCGTGGCCCTCAGCGGCAACGGGCGCTATGCCGCCTTCGCCTCGGCGGCCACCAATCTCGTGCCCGGCGACACCAACGCCCAATGGGACGTCTTCGTCAGGGACTTGAGGACCGGCGCGGTGGAGCGGATCAGCGTGGCCACCGGCGGCGCCCAGGGCGACGGCCCCTCCTTCTCGCCCTCGCTGAGCGCCGACGGGCGGTATGTGGCCTTCGGCTCCCGGGCCGCCAACCTCGTGCCGGACGACACCAACGCCGAGGAGGACGTCTTCGTCCACGACCGCAGGACGGGCCGTACCACCGGCGTCACCATCGACGGCCTCCCGCACACGGGGGAGCAGGGCAGCCAGATGCCGGTGATCAGCGCCGACGGCAGCCATGTGGCGTTCGCCTCCAGCCGCGCGGACCTCGTGCCCGGCGACACCAACGGCAGCCAGGACATCTTCGTACGCCAACTGCGCGACGGGTCGGTGAAGCGGGTGAGCGTCACCGCCACCGGAGGCCAGGCGACGGGGCCCTCGGCCTCGCCGGTGCTGAGCGCCGACGGCCGCAAGGCGGGCTTCATCTCCAAGGCGACGAACCTCCCCGGCAGCCAGGGATCCGCATCCGGGCGGGACCTGCGCCCGCGCAGCTACCCCTTCTATGTGCACGACCTGGACACCGGCAGGACCGAGGTGGCCAGCCAGGGCCACAACGGCGAGGCGGTGGGCGCCTGGGAGGCCTCGCTCAGCCCCGACGGCCGCTACGCCGTCTTCTCCAGCAGCTGGGCCGAGGTCGTACCGGGCCATCCGGCGGGCCGCTACGACCTGTTCGCGCGCGACCTGGTCAAGGGCACCACCCAGCAGCTCACCTTCGCCCACGACGGCTCGCAGATCAGCCAGGGCGAGAGCATGGGCGGCACGCTGACCGCCGACAACCGCTGTCTCTTCTTCACCTCCTCCAGCCCGAACCTGGTGCCGAACGACACCAACAACGCCACCGACGCGTTCGTACGCGATATGCGCACCGGCGCCGTCACCCGCATCAGCACCGCCGAGGACGGGACGCAGGGCGACGACTTCACCGGGACGGTGGCCGCGGACGCCTTCGGGCGCACCGCCGTCTTCGAGAGCGACGCGGCCAATCTGGTGCCCGGCGACACCAACGGTGTCCAGGACGTCTTCGTGCGCAGCGGCCTCAGGCCGGTCCCCGGGCGAACGCCCACAGGGTGAGGCCGGGTATCGGCTGCCAGTCCCGCTCGGGTGTGCGCTCGAAGCCCAGGCGGGCGTAGAGGCGGTGGGCGGGCAGCAGGTGGCGCTGGCTGGAGAGCACCATCCGGCCCAGCGCCAGCTCGCGGGCGCGGTCCAGGCAGGTGCGCACCAGCGCCTCGCCGATGCCGCGCCCGCGCCCCTCGGGGCGCACCGCCAGCATCCGGAACTCGCCCTCGCCGGGCCCGGCCAGCTCGGCGTACGGGCTGCCGTGGGCGGCGAAGGTGACGGCCCCCACGATCCGTGCGTCGGCGGTGCCGTCGCCCTCCACGGCCACCAGCACCTCGGCGTGTGCCACCCGGTGGGCCACATCGCGCAGGACGTCGGCGTAGGTGTCCTCCTCCCCGGACGACAGCAGGCCGTCCGCCGCATAGACCTCCACGAGGAGGTCACCCACCGCGTCGAACTCCTGGGGCCGCACCGGCCTGATGGTGATGTCCATGGGGTCAGTGTGCACCCGGGCACTGACAGCGGCGGGGGGGGGGGGGGGGGGGGGGGGGGG